>NZ_VIDT01000709.1 GCF_006519715.1 Ideonella azotifigens | reverse complement strand
CCTGCGGCATGCCTTGCCGGCGACGCTGGATGCGCGGCTGCCCGGTGGCCGCACGTTGAAGCTGACCCTGTGCGTGCTGTCCGACTACCTCAGCGTGGGCTCGGACGATGATCATCTGCGGGTGCCGCTGAGCCTGGATAGCGCGCTCGCGGTCGCCACCCGCTTCGGCTTCACCTTGCCGACCACGCGCATGGTGGACCTCATCTATCGCCAGGCCGCCGTGCACCTCGTGCCCCAGCCGCTCCCCGCCGGGGACCGCATGCGATCACTGGCCTACACCCGCCAGCACGACGCCCTGGTCGAGCAGCAGCGCAACGCGCTGGGCTTTGCACCGGATGTGCTGACGGCAGGCCACAAAAAGGACCTGGTGCTGAGCGCCCGACTGTGGGCCCAGCCCGAGCGGGTGGCGATCTACGGCTGGCGCCGCCCGGATGGCCAGCCCATCCAGCCCCTGTCGACCGTGCACGGCGCACGGTATGCCGACTACAGCCACGGTGTGCGGCTGGTCAGCCAGACCGTCTTTGTCGATGGCCGCGCCATGTCCATCTTCGACGTGCTGGCGGACAGCCAGCTGGCGGCGGCGCTGAGCGACGAGGGCCCGTTGCCCAACGCGGCCGGGCTGCTCGCTGCTGCCGCTGCGCGCTGACCGGCTCGCAGTGCACCGCGCCTCCCGAGCCGCCCAGCTTCGGCGCTTGCGCCCGTGGGCGGCTCAGCGCGCCGGCAAGGTCTTGCAGCAGCGAAAGCCCAGGTGGTAGTTGGCATGGCTGTGCAGGTCCAGCACATGGCTGCCGTGCCAAAACGGCGCACGCCAGCGGCACCAGTCCTCGTGCGCGCGGTAGGCATCGAAGACAAACCAGCTGCCCTTCATTTCCGTGACCCCCAGCGTCAGGCTGCCGGTGCTGGCCATCTGCGCCTCGGTCAGCGGCAGATTCATGTGCTCGGCGGCATTGCCGTTGAGGTCGTAGACACCCAGCGCACTGCGGCAGCCAGGAAAGGACCCCGCCGGGTAGGTGTTCGAGCCGCAGGCATTCCAGCCGCCACCTTCGCAGCCAGGCGTCTTCTGGCTTCCGGTGGCGCACACGCCGCGCTGGTACTGCGGCCCATAGCTCCAGTGCTTGTCGGCGCCATCGGCCCGGTTGTGGGCATCGCGCATGCGGGCCACTGCGGTGTGTTCGTCCACGCCGCGTGCCAGGTCGAACCGGTAGTCCGGTGGCTGCAAAGCGCCTTCGCAGGCGCCCTCCCATTCGTGTGCGTCGCACAGGCGCTTGCCAATGGCCTCGCAGATCTGCGCGGCCTCGCGCGCCTTCACCCACACCGCCGGATACTCGCACGGAATGTCGGGAAACTCGTACTGGTCGATGCAGGCATGCGCCTGGTCGGGCCGCTCGCGCGCCGGGTTGTACAGCGGCGCCATGTCCGGCCCGCCGCAGATGCGCTCGAACGCGGGAAGGTCGTCCTGCTCGGGCACGGCAGCGCGCGTGGCACGGCACTGCTCGGGCGTCTGCGGATGCCGGGAGATCGCCGGATTGCCCTGGCCTGCAAAGCCGGAGCGGCGCAGGATCTCCCTCAGCCTGCCCACCTGCGCGTCGTCGAGCTTGTGCACCTGCTGAAGGCGCTGCAGCAGGAGTTCGTTCTGCGCCTGCAAGGCAGGCGATGACAGCGCCGAGGCCGCAAGCGCGCTGCACGCCAGGGCCAGCCAGATTCGCCGGTGCTTGTTCATTTGGGGGCCTCGCGGCTCAGCAGGTAGAAGAAGTCGCGGTCGTCCGGAAAAGCCAGGAAACGCGGCAACACCGCCTCTGCGCTTTGCTGGTCCAACACCGACATGCCAGGCGCCAGATGCTCGATCCTGCGCCGGCCCGACAGCGAGGGGTAGAGCGCCAGGTACGTGTGTTCAAGCGCATTCATGTCCAGGTGCATCGCGTAGCGGCAGCCGTAGGCCAGGAAGACCCGCGCCATTGCTGCTGGCGTGGCGCTGGAGAAGTAGCCGTAGACCAGCCATCGGCGCTCCCCCCGTTCGACGACGCAGGCGCCGGCACGCAGGCTGCGCAGCTGCTCGTCGTTCGAGCCAGACCAGTTGCCCTCGCCCCAGCGATTCACCAGGCCACCGACGCGCGGCGCCCCGCCGGCTGGGCGATCGACCAGCGCGGTGCCGTTCTGCCGCGCATGGCGCACCTGGGCCAGTCGCTGTTCATCTCCCGCCGCCCAGGTCTTCATCTCGACCGCCCCGTCCGTCGTCACCAGCAGCGTCGAGAGCCCCGGTTGCAGCCGGCTGAAGACCACGCCCTGCTCGACGAACCCGTAATGGCTGCCGTGGTTGACTCCGGCCAGCGCGCCGTAGCGGAATGCGGCGTGCTCGCGCTTGAAGCCACCAGTGAACGTGGCCACCACGCGGGACCGCAGCGCCGGCGCCAGCATGCCCGTGCGCACCAGCGGCGCGGCATCTGCAAAGCCATCGGGGCCAGGCTGCTTCGGGTCGACCTGGTCCGCACGGGCACGTTCCGACCAGCCCAGCCGCGGGTGCTCGGTCCCCAGTGCAAAGCCAAGCTCGAAGCTGGCCAGATCAAAGGCGACCAGGAAAACCAGCGCCTGGCGCTCGACGCCGTCCAACGCGCTACCAGCGGCCGCCATACCGTGCGGCTGCGCGACACTGGCAAACACACCAGGCAAACCG
>NZ_VIDT01000708.1 GCF_006519715.1 Ideonella azotifigens | reverse complement strand
GCACAAGGTTCACGATTTGTTGATCTTTGCGTGAACAAACGGCGAGCACCCTCGCGGGAGACTGCGATTCAACGCAAGGCGAACAAGGCCTTGCGAACAACAAGAACCTCTTTGTTCAACCGCATTCCTCGCTTCCTCCTGGAGATCAACATGACTGTTTCCCGTCGCACCTTGAGCGCCATCGGCCTGGCCATCTCTGCCTTCGCGTCCACCGGCGCCATGGCCGACACCGTATCGGTCCCTGGCCTGCACAGCCACAAGGTCTTCACCAGCAGCAATGCCGCCGAAGGCAACGAGCTGATGGTGCTGGCGCCTTCCGCTACCGGCGAGCTGGGCGTGGTCGCCCACACCAGCACCGGCGGCCTGGGCCTGGGCAAGGGCCTGGGTTCGCAAGGCGCTGTCACGCTGAGCGGCGACGGCCAGTACGCGCTGGTGGTCAACGCCGGCAACAACACCGTCTCGGTCTTTACGCTGGGCGACGACATGCTGACGCTGAGCGCAACCGTCGACTCCGCCGGCCTCACGCCCATCAGCGTCACCGAGCACGAAGGCCAGGTCTATGTGCTCAACAGCGGCGGCGCCGGCAATGTGGCCGGCTTCATGCTGGCAGACGGCCAGCTCACGCCGGTGGCTGGCGCGGTCGCGCCGCTGTCGGTGGCCAGCGGCGCCGCACCGGCGCAGGTCAGCTTCACGGCAGACGGCAAGGCGCTCGTCGTGACCGAGAAGGGCACCAACAAGCTCAGCAGCTATCACGTGCATGGCGACAGCTCGCTCAAAGGCCCCATCGTCACCAACTCGCCGGGCCAGACGCCGTTCGGCTTCGCGGTGAGCCCGTCCAACGTGATGGTGGTCAGCGAAGCGGTGGGCGGCGCAGCCGGCGCCAGCACGGTCTCATCCTACCGCTTCAAGGACGGCTCGCCGGCCGTGCCGCGCGTGATGAGCGCCGCCGTGCCCGACACGCAAAGCGCCGCCTGCTGGGTCGCCATCACGCCCAGCGGCAAGTGGGCTTACGTGGCCAACACCGGCAGCAGCTCGGTCTCCAGCTACCGCATCGACCAGAAGGGGCGGATCACGCTGAGCGCCGCCGTGGCCGGCAACACCGGCAGCGGCACCGCCCCGGCCGACCTCACCGTCGCCGCCGATGGCCAGCATCTCTACGTGCGCAACGGCGGCGTGCCCGGCATCGCCAACTTCGTGATCGGCAAGGGCGGCGTGTTGAGCGCCGGCACCAGCTTCACCGGTCTGTCAGCCATCGCGACCGGGCTGGCCGCGAACTGACGACCCCAACCGGACTTCAGGGTTGCCCGCCCAGCTGCTTCTTCAAGGCCACGCCCACGCCCTTGTTGACGAACTGGTAGGTGGCGACCTTGGAGAGGTCCACCTCGCCGGCCTTGTACAGGCCGGCGCGCACCATCTTGTCGAAGAAGTCCTTCACGCGCTCGGGCTTCATCGCGCCGATGCCCAGCGTCAGGCTGTCGCCGCTGTCGACCACGCCCAGCTCCTTCATCAGCGCCAGGGACTGGTCGATGGTGGCTTGGTCCATCTCGGGGTTGTCGCGCTTGATCAGCGCGTCGCCCTTGCTGTGGTCGCCGTAGAGGTAGTTGACCCAGCCGATGATGGAGGCTTCGACAAAGCGCTGCACCAGCGCCGGGTTCTTCTGCACCGTCTCGGCCCGGGTCTCGATGGTGGTGCTGTAGGTGCTGTAGCCGTGGTCGGCCAGCAGGAAGGTCAGCGGCTTGAAGCCGCCCTGCTTCTGGATGCTGATCGGCTCTTCGACCGCGTAGCCCTGCTGCACGCTCTTCTTGTCGGCCAGGAAGGGGCCGAGGTTGTAGTTGTAGGGACGCAGCTGTTCGTCGCTGAAGCCGTAGTCGGCCTTCAGCCAGGCCCACCAGGAGAACTGCGCGTCCTTGGCGATCCAGGCGACCGGGGCGTTTTTCAAATCCTCGAACTTCACATAGCCCTGGCCGGGGTGGGCCATCAGCGCCTGCGGGTCCTTCTGGAACAGGCTGGCGACGGTGACGACCGGCACGCCGCTCTTCACGTTGTCGAAGCTGTGCAGCAGGTTGCCTGTCATCAGGAAGTCGATCTTGCCGGCGGGCAGCAGCGGCCGGTTGTTGACCTGCGGGCCACCGGGGCGGATCTCCACCTCCAGGCCGTACTTCCTGTAGGTGCCGTCGGCAACGGCCTGGTAGAAGCCGCCGTGCGCGGCCTGGGCCTTCCAGTTGGTCGCGAAGACGACCTTGTCGTCCGCCTGCGCCAGGCCGCTGCTTCCGGCCATCGCCACGGCGGCCAGGGCCGCCACCGTCCAGTTCGTGCTCGTCATCGTGATGCTCCTCCAACGATGCGGCATGGTAGCGGCGGCGAGGTTCCGCTGCAGCATCAGCGTGAGGATGCACGCCGCTGTGCCAGCCGCAGCACCAGCGCGCCGCTGCTGGCCAGCGCGGCCAGCAGTGCCACGCCGCTCCAGCCCCAGGTCGACAGCGCCAGGCTGCCCATCGCAGCGCCGCTGGCCATGCCGATGAACACGCCCGTGAACAGCAGCGCGTTCAGGCGGCTACGGGCTGCAGGCTCCAGGCCGTAGACGATGGTCTGGTGCGCCACCAGCGCGGCCTGGATGCCGAAGTCGAACCCGATGGCGCTGGCCACGATCAGCCCCAGTTGTGCGCCAGCGGGCAGCAA
>NZ_VIDT01000707.1 GCF_006519715.1 Ideonella azotifigens | reverse complement strand
CTGGCGCCCAGCAGGATCACGTCCAGCGGCGCGCCCGCGGCGCGCGCAATCGCCTCGGCGCTGCTGGCCACGACATTGACCTCCAGCTCGTCGGCCAGCATGAATTGCAGGCCCATGGCGCTGATGTCATCGCTGTCGATGATGAAGGCGCGCTTGGTCTCCACGGCGCGCTGGGTGTCCACACCAATCTGCATGACGGTCTCCTGAAGGAATGAAGCGGTAGGGCGTGCCGGCTGCAATTGCCATGCCGTCCCCATGCCGTGGCGCGCTGCCGGGAAGCGCTCGCGGACGAGGCCGGTGTGTCGCTCCACGACGTGTCCGGTTTGTCGGCATCCCCACACCATGCGACACACGCAAGTGATTGATTCCAAAGGAAATCGCGCTGGCACGCGTCTCGCAATAGAGGGCCATCCACCCCCGATTCAAGAGGCCTGCCGATGTCAACCAACACCGCCTATGTAGATGCTTCTCAACTTGGCAAATCCCGCCAGGCCGTCAGCCAGATCCTGGAGACCGCCGCGTCCGGCGGTTGCGGCACGACGGGCGGCGACGGCAAGGCCAGCTGCGGTTCTTCGGGAGGCCCCGGCGACATGCCCGAGGAGATCTGGAACAAGGTCAAGAACCACCCCTGCTACTCGGAAGAGGCGCATCACCACTATGCCCGCATGCACGTGGCCGTGGCGCCGGCCTGCAACATCCAGTGCAACTACTGCAATCGCAAGTACGACTGCAGCAACGAGTCGCGGCCGGGCGTGGTCAGCCAGAAGCTCACGCCGGAGCAGGCGGTGAAGAAGGTGGTCGCGGTGGCCAGCGAGATCCCGCAGATGACGGTGCTGGGCATTGCCGGCCCCGGGGATGCGCTGGCCAACCCGAAGAAGACCTTCGAGACCTTCCGCATGCTGCAGGAGCAGGCGCCGGACATCAAACTGTGCCTGTCCACCAACGGCCTGGCGCTGCCCGAGATGGCCGACGAGATCTGCAAGTACAACATCGACCACGTCACCATCACCATCAACATGGTGGACCCGGCGGTGGGCGAGAAGATCTACCCGTGGATCTTCTGGGACCACAAGCGCGTGACCGGCATCGAGGCCGCGACCATCCTGCACCAGCAGCAGATGAAGGGGCTGGAGATGCTCACCGAGCGCGGTGTGCTCACCAAGATCAACTCGGTGCTGATCCCCGGCATCAACGACGAGCACCTCATCGAGGTCAACCGCGAGGTCAAGAAGCGCGGCGCCTTCCTGCACAACATCATGCCGCTGATCAGCGAGCCCGAGCACGGCACGGTGTTCGGCCTGACCGGCCAGCGCGGCCCATCGGCGCAGGAGCTCAAGGCCGTGCAGGACGCCTGCATGGGGGGCGCGAACCTGATGCGGCATTGCCGCCAGTGCCGGGCTGACGCGGTCGGCCTGCTGGGCGAGGACCGCAGCGCCGAATTCACGCTGGACAAGATCGACGAGATGGAAGTCGTCTACGACCTGGACAAGCGCAAGCGCTACCAGGACGCCGTGGAAGTGGAGCGCCAGGCCCAGCACGCGGCCAAGGTGGCCGCGCTGGAAGCCGCCGGCGTGGACGATGGCGTGGACCCGGACATGACCGTGCTGGTGGCCGTGGCCACCGAAGGCCATGGCAAGGTCAACCAGCATTTCGGCCACGCCACCGAGTTCCAGATCTTCCAGGTGAGCAAGAGCCAGGCGCTGTTCGTGGGCCACCGCCGGGTGGACCTGTACTGCCAGGGCGGCTACGGCGAAGACGAGGCGCTGCCCTCGGTCGTCAATGCCATCAACGACTGCCACGCGGTGCTGGTGTCCAAGATCGGCGCCTGCCCGAAAGATGAGCTGAGTGCCGCCGGCATCGAGCCGGTGGACGCCTATGCCCACGAGTTCATCGAGAAGGCCGCGCTGTCCTGGTTCGCGGACTACCGCAGCCGCGTGGCCACCGGCCAGGTCAAGCACCAGGCGCGAGGCGACGCGCAGATCCGCCAGGGCGCCTTCTCCAGCGCCACCGAACAGGCTGCCTGAGCAGCATTTCCATCCCTCCAGCCCCCGCCCGAAGGAGTTCTTTCCATGGCCTTGAAGATCATCGCCTCCATGTGCACCGGCTGCTCCGCCTGCGAGCCCGAATGCCCCAACGTCGCCATCCGCGAAAAGGGCGGCACTTTCATCATCGACCCCAACAAATGCACCGAGTGCGAAGGCCAGTTCGACTCGCCGCAATGCGTTGCCGTCTGCCCTGTCGACAACTGCATCAAAGCAGCTTGACCCGATTTCAAAGGAGACCTCATGATCCAACCGAACGTCACCGTCACCCCCGCCGCCGAAAAATTCATCAAGCGCATGGTGCGTTTTTCGGAGCACCCTTCGGGCGGCTTTCGCCTGAGCGTGTCGCCTGGCGGCTGCTCGGGCTACAACAGCGAGTTCACCGTGGTGCCTGCCGCGCAGCAGGGCGACAGCGAGTTGCTGGTCAACGGCGTGAAGGTCTTCCTGCCGGCCGAGAGCCGGCTGATGCTGGACGGGGTGACGGTGGACTTCGCCGACACGCCGACCCAGAGCGGCCTGACCTTCTTCAACCCGAACGCTGCCGCCTGCGGCTGCTCCACGTCCGGCGACAGCGCCGCAGCGCCCGCCCAGGCCACCGTCTCGGTGGCCTCCATCGCCCGGCGTCCGCCGGTTACGTCCAGCCACTG
>NZ_VIDT01000706.1 GCF_006519715.1 Ideonella azotifigens | reverse complement strand
GCCGGCCGAGGATCCAGCCGATCTCCTCGAAGTCCCCCGAATGGTAGGCCCGCGGCGCCAGGTTCAGCTCGCCGGAGCAGCCACGGAAATGCGGCACCGCGTAGGACCAGCCGCGCTCGGCAGCCACTTCGGCAAAGGCCTGGGCATAGGTGCTGGAAGACGAGCCTTCCAGGCCGTGGAACAGCACCAGCCAGGGCGCCTGCGGGTCGGCTGCGGCGCACAGGTCGACGTCGACAAAGTCGCCGTCCGGCGTGGCCCAGCGCTCGCGCGTGAAGCGCGGCGGCGGGCCGAGCACGGGCCTGGCGTAGAGCGCCGGCCAGATGGTCTGCAGATGTCCACCAGGCAGCCAGCGCGGCGCGTGGAAGGCCTGCATGGTCAGACCCGCTCCGTCCCGTCCACTCAGTGCAGCACCGCCGGGGTTTCGATGACCTCCACAGGCTCGTGCGGCGTGCCGGGGCTGGCGTGGTGGGCCACCAGGCGCCAGCCCAGCGTGGTCTTGATGAAGACGTTGGTCGCGCTGACCCAGCCGGTGCGTTTGCCTTCGGCGGTCACCAGCTCCAGCCGTTCGTTGACGCTGTGCACCGCGGCCGAGAGGGTGTGCACGCGCCGCACGTTTTCCGGCTGCACGACGATGGGGCCGTTGCTGAACAAGGCCTCGAAGGCCGCCCGCACCGCCGCGGCGCCGACCATGCGCGGCCCGCCCGGATGCACGCAGATGACCTCTTCCTCCTCGGCCCAGACGGCCATCAGCTTGGCCAGGTCGGCCTCGCGCAAGGCTTCGTAGAACTGGTTCTCGACCTCGTCCGGCGAGGCCAGCAAGGCGGCTGCCTGGGCTTTGGTGGGCATTGGGTCGTCTCCTGTGGGCTGGCGGCGCCCGGCTTAGCGGAACACCACGGTCTTGTAGCCGTTGATCAGCACCCGGCGCTCGACGTGCCAGCGCACCGCGCGTGCCAGCACCACGCATTCGACGTCGCGGCCGACGGCGGTCAGGTCCTCGGCCGACAACGAGTGGTCCACGCGGGCCACGTCCTGCTCGATGATGGGGCCTTCGTCCAGGTCCGGCGTCACATAGTGCGCCGTCGCGCCAATCAGCTTCACGCCGCGCGCGTGGGCCTGGAAATACGGCTTCGCGCCCTTGAAGCTGGGCAGGAAGCTGTGGTGGATGTTGATGGCCCGGCCGCGCAGCCGCTCGCAGAACTCGGGCGAGAGGATCTGCATGTAGCGCGCCAGCACCACCAGGTCGACCTGCTCGGCTTCGATCAGCGCCTCGATGCGCTGCTCCTGCGCACGCTTGGTCGCCGGGTCCGAGCCGCCGACCAGCGGCAGGTGGTGGAACGGCAGGCCGTAGCTGGCGGCCAGCGACTCGAAGGTGCTGTGGTTGGAGACAATGGCCGGGATGTCCACCGGCAGCTGGCCGCTTTTCCAGCGGAACAGCAGGTCGTTCAGGCAGTGGCCGTGCTGGCTGACCATCAGCAGCACGCGCGGCTTGCGGTCCACCGCGTCAATGCGGGCGTCCATGCCGAACTGCTCGCGCACATGGGCGAACAGGCGCTCCAGCGTGGCCACGTCGGCCAGCTGGGCGGGCGCCTCGAAATGCACGCGCATGAAGAACAGGCCGGTGGCGTCTTCGCCCGACACATCGCCGAACTGCTGGGAATCGAGGATGTTGCAGCCGGCCTGGTACAGCAGGCCGGACACGTTGTGCACGATGCCCTTGGTGTCGCGGCAGGCCAGCGTGAGGATGAATTCGTCGGGTCGGGACATCGTCACATTGTAAGGATCGACGATTTCGCCCGGGGCAACGGGGTCAGCCCGCGAGCCTTGCACCCAGCTTGGCGTCCCAGTCCTCGCGCAACAGGCTGAACAGCAGCAGGTCGCGGTGCGCGCCCTGCCAGAAGCCGGCCTGGCGCATGCGCCCTTCGCGCTGGAAGCCCAGGCGCAGCAACAGGCCCAGCGAGGCCTGGTTGGCCGGGTGCACCTGCGCCTCGACGCGGTTCAGCGCCCAGTGCTCGAAGCCCCAGCCCAGCACCGCCTGCAGCGCCTCGCGCATCAGGCCCTGGCCTTGCGCGGCCGGTGCCAGCTCGTAGCCCAGGCCGCAGCTGCGCCAGCCGCGGTTCCAGCGGAACAGGCCGCAGCTGCCAAGCAACTGGTCGTCAGACAACTGCTGCAGGCCCCAGCGGATGCCGGGCTGCCTGGCCTCGCGGCTGGTGCGGAAACCCTCGATGACCTGCTCGGCCTCGGCCAGCTCGGTCAGCGGATCGGTGCCAAACCAGCGCATCGCATCGGCATTGCGGTGGATCTCGAAAAAGGCCGGGGCATCGGCCGGCTGCAACTCGCGCAGCCGCAGGCGCGGCGTCTGGAGCGTGGGGAAATCAGGACTCATCGTGACATGTTAGGCGGCATGGCCTTCCCGTCTTGTCACCGCACAGGTGCATTCCTTGCATGCTGCAACAGCGTGGGCAAGCCCGAACTCCGTCTGGCCGTCATCACGATGGCCACCAGCATCCCGGACCTCGCCGATGAGGAAGGTTGGGACGAAGCCTTGCGCCTGCGCGCGCTGATCCGCGGGCTGGAGCTGGGCGGCTACCGCATTGCCGGGCTGCTGGGCGCCGATGCGCAGCTGCCCGAGAAACTTGCCGCGCTGGCGCCGGATGTGCTGATCGTCGACGCCGAATCCGGCGCGCGCGATGCG
>NZ_VIDT01000705.1 GCF_006519715.1 Ideonella azotifigens | reverse complement strand
TCGGCCCGCCCGCGCAGCCACAGCCGCAGCAGGTAGGCCGGGATCAGCAGCCGGAACAGCGTTGAATAGGCGGCGCGCGCCAGCCCCTGGGACACGACGGCGCGCTCCGCTACCAGTGCCAGCTCAATGCGCGGCAGCGGCAAACTCCGCATCCGGCTTCACGGTGCGCAGTGCAGTCATGAAGTCGGTTTCGATGCGGTGCATGGCTTCGGGCGTGTGGCCTTCGAAACGCATCACCAGCACCGGCGTGGTGTTGGAGGCGCGCACCAGGCCAAAGCCGTCCGGGTACTCGGCACGCAGGCCGTCGATGGTGATGATCTCGGCGCCCGGGAACTTGGCGGTTTCGAGCAGCTTGGCAATGACCTGCGCCGGCTCGCCTTCGGCGCAGGGCACGTTCAGCTCAGGCGTGTTGAAGGCGGTGGGCAGTGCGTTCAGCACGGCGCTGGGGTCGTCGCTGCGCGAGAGGATTTCCAGCAGCCGGCCGGCCGTGTACATCGCATCATCGAAGCCGTACCAGCGCTCGGAGAAGAAGATGTGGCCGCTCATTTCGCCGGCGATGGGCGCGCCGGTTTCCTTCAGCTTGGCCTTGACCAGCGAGTGGCCGGTTTTCCACATCAGCGGCTTGCCGCCAGCGGCTTCCACTTCCGGCGCCAGGCGCTGCGTGCACTTCACGTCATAGATGATGGTGCCGCCCTTGACGCGCTTGAGGATGTCGCGCGCGAACAGGATCAGTTGGCGGTCCGGGTAGATGATGTCGCCGCCCTTGGTGACCACGCCCAGGCGGTCGCCGTCGCCGTCGAAGGCCAGGCCTAGCTCGGCACCGGTGGCATGCACGACCTTGATCAGGTCGGCCAGGTTCTCGGGCTTGGACGGGTCCGGATGGTGATTGGGGAAGTCGCCGTCGACCTTGGAATACAGGTCGATCACCTCGCAGCCCAGGGCCTTCAGGATGGCCGGGCCGGTGGCACCGGGAATGCCATTGCCGGAGTCGACGACGATCTTCATCGGGCGCGACAGCTTGCAGTCGCTGACAATGCGGTGGCTGTACTCGGGCACGATGTCCATCGCACCAATGCGACCCTTGCCCACCGTGTAGTCCTCGGCCTCGATGCGCTTGCGCAGGCCCTGGATCTCCTCGCCGTAGATCGCACGGCCGGCCAGCACCATCTTGAAGCCGTTGTAGTCCTTGGGGTTGTGGCTGCCGGTGACCTGGATGCCGCTGGTGCAGCCCTGCTTGGCGCGGGTCGCGGCCACGTAATAGACCATGGGCGTGGTGACCGCGCCGATGTCCACCACGTCCAGCCCGGTGGAGGCCAGGCCACGCTTGAGCGCATCGACCAGGCCCGGGCCCGAGAGGCGACCGTCGCGGCCGACGACCACGGCTTTTTCGCCGGCCTTCAGCGCCTCGGTGCCGAAGGCCCGGCCCAGGTGCTCGGCGACGCTTTCGTCCAGCGTCTTGCCGACGATGCCGCGGATGTCATAGGCCTTGAAGATCGATGCGTTCACTTGCATGGCGGGCGGATCCTGTGTTGTTTCCCTGAGGGGTCTGGGTCAATGTGAGACTGGCGCCGATTGTAGGCAGCCACCGTGTCGCGCTTGTCAGCGCAAGCCGCAGTCTGCTCAACCGGCGGGCGTGCAAGGAATGCGCCTGCCAGGTCTGTACCGTTCCCGACAGCCGCTGGCCAACTGTCGCATCGGCTCGCCATCCATCGCAGCCCGCTGCCGCCACCGGCAGTGCCTGCCTACACTGCAACCGCATGAAGTCTTCCATCGCCCTGCTCAAGCGTTCGCTGCGCGCCTGGTCGGCTGGCGTCCACCAGGAGCGACCGGCTGGGCCGGGCTGGCTGCAATGGCTGTGGACCGCACTGTTCGGCACCGCCATCGGCGTGTTCTTCACCTTGCTGGGCTTCATCTTCCACGCCCGCGGCGAGGACTGGACGAGCTGGCCCAACTGGCGCCACTGGCTGGGTGTGAACCTGTTCGTCAGCCTGTTCATCGCATTTTTCATCCACCTGCTGTGTGAGCTGGTGGTGCGCCTGCTTGGCCAGGCCCGCATTGCCGCCTGGCCACCCGGGCGCAGGCGGGTGGTGTTCAATGTGACGCCGCTGGTGGGCGTGGCCATCGGCTGGCCGCTGGCCACCTCGCTGGCCGGCCGGTTCACGCGCATCGAGTCCGACGGGCCAAACTCGGTCAACCTGGTGCTGGGCATGCTGGCCTTCGTGCTGATGTTCTCGGCGCTGGTCTCGCTGTACTTCAACGGCAAGGCCCGCGCCGAAGCGGCCGAGAAGCGCGAGGCCGAGGCCAGGCTGAGGTTGCTGCAGGGTCAGATCGAACCGCACTTCCTGTTCAACACGCTGGCCAACGTGGTCAGCCTGGTGGAAGCCGACCCGCAGCGCGCGCGCTGGATGCTGGAGGCCTTCGTGGACTACCTGCGCGCGTCGTTCGCCGGCCTGCGCGACGCGCAGCACAGCCTGGGCCAGGAGTTGGCGCTGGTCGAGGCCTACCTGCAGGTGCTGGGCGTGCGCATGGCCGACCGCTTGCGCTGGCGCATCGAGGTGCCAGCCGACTTGCGCGAGCTGCCGCTGCCGGCACTGCTGCTGCAGCCGCTGGTCGAAAACGCCATCCACCACGGGCTGGAGCCAAAGATCGAAGGCGGCGAGGTGCTGGTGCGCGCCGAACGCGTCGGTCGCCAGTTGCGGCTG
>NZ_VIDT01000704.1 GCF_006519715.1 Ideonella azotifigens | reverse complement strand
GGCGCATGCGCCGTCCCAGTGCGCGGCGGCCTGGTCGTCCAGCAGCTCGTGCAGGTGGCGCAGCTTGAAGCTGGGCGTGAGGCCGGCTTCGTCGAACAGGATGGCCAGCCAGGCGTAGTCGTGGGCCCAGCTGTCGCAGTAGATGGTGGCGCCACGCAGCCGGCTGTTGAGCAGCTCGGCGACCTCGCGCGGCGGCTTGCCGTGCCGCGCCAGCACGTCGCGGGTGATGCCGTGCAGGTGCTCGGCTGCGCCGTCCCAGTGTTGCCAGTGCGGCGCGGGCTGCACCAGGGTGCAGACGGACTCGCCATCCGGCAGCACGAAGCCGACCTCGATCGGGTAACTGCCGCGGCCGAATCCGGAGGCCTCGACGTCGATCACGCAAGGCAGCGGCACGGCGTTCACGGCCGGGCCGGCGGTGGCCGCCGGGGCGAGGATGGGGCCGGCTCTGGGCATGCTTGTCTCCAACAACACAGGACGCCTGGCAAGCCAGGTGGCGACGGGACCGGCGGTGCGTGCGCCAAATCAGTGTGCAACAAGCGTACCCGCTGCGGGGCTTTGTCGCCCTTGAGACAAGTCCTACGGGCCGACCCCGGTGGCGGCACCGCGGCAGCGCCGCTACGCTGGGCCGATCGCGGCAGCCCGTGTGCTGCGCGCGGGCTCAGCACCGCGCCACCGCTTCTTCCGCATCTTCCGCTTCTTCGACTTCCCGCATGGACACGCCATGAAGACTGCCGATTCCATCGCCACCCCCGAGGCGCAGGCCACGGCCCTGCCCGAGCTGCCGCACCTGAAGCACTGGCCGCGGCGCCTGCCCAAGTCGCTGGTGGTGCCCGAGGTCAACCTGTGGTTCAACCTGGCAGTGACCGCCGCACGCTTCCCGAACCGGGCGGCCAACCTGTTCTTCGGCCACGCGCTGAGCTACGGGCAGCTCAAGCAGCAGGCCGAGGCGCTGGCCGGCTGGCTGCAGGCCCAGGGCATTGGCAAGGGCGACCGCGTGGCGCTGTTCCTGCAGAACTGCCCGCAGTTCGTGATCGCCTTCTACGCGGTGATGCGCTGCGACGCGGTGGTGGTGCCGGTGAACCCGATGAACCGGGTGGAGGAGTTCGGCCACTACATCAGCGACCCGGACACCAAGGCGGTGATCTGCGGTGCCGACGGCGCGGCCATCGTCGCCGAGGCCAACGCCGCGCTGCCGCCGCAGCAGCAATTGCAGACCCTGCTGGTGACGCGTTATTCGGACATGCTGCCTGCGCAGATCCCGGCTGCGCTGGCACCGCTGCCGGCCATCGAAGCCTGGCTGCGTGCCGACCCGCCGCTGCCGGCCGGTGCCTACCGCTGGGAAGAGGCGCTGGGTGCCGGCCTGCACCCGGCCGGGCCAGCCACCGCCTTGCCAGACGACCTGGCGCTGCTGCCCTACACCTCGGGCACCACCGGCCTGCCCAAGGGCTGCATGCACACGCACCGCACGCTGATGTCCAACACCTGCGGCGGCGGCATCTGGGGCTACGCCGGTGCCGAGTCGGTCAGTCTGGGCGTGGTGCCGATGTTCCACATCACCGGCATGCTCTACAACGTGCTGGCACCGGTGTATGGCGGCACCACGGTGGTCCTGCTGCCGCGCTGGGACCGCGAGCTGGCCGGCAGGCTGATCTCGCAATACAGGATCACGCACTGGACCTGCATCCCGACGATGATCATCGACCTGTTCAACAGCCCGAACCATCACCAGTTCGACCTGTCCAGCCTCGTGTACCTCTCCGGCGGCGGCGCGGCCATGCCGCAGGCGGTGGCCGAGCGGCTGCTGAAGGAATACGGGCTCACGTTCTCCGAAGGCTACGGCCTGACCGAAACCGCCGCGCCTTCGCACGGCAACCCGCCCGAGCGCTCCAAGCTGCAATGCCTGGGCATGCCGATCTTCGGCGTGGATTCGCGGGTCATCGACCCGGACACGCTGGCGCTGCTGCCACAGGGCGAGGTCGGCGAGATCGTGACGCACGGGCCCATGGTCTTCAAGGGCTACTGGAAACATCCGGAGGCGACGCGCGCGGCCTTCATCGAGCTGGGCGGCAAGCGCTTCTTCCGCACCGGCGACCTGGGCCGGGTCGACGAGGACGGCTACTTCTTCATCACCGACCGGCTCAAGCGCATGATCAACGCCAGCGGCTTCAAGGTCTGGCCCTCTGAGGTGGAGCTGCTGCTGTACCGCCACCCGGCGGTGGCCGAGGCCTGCGTGATCTCGGCCAAGGACGCCTACCGTGGCGAGACGGTCAAGGCCATCATCGTGCTGCGGGCCGAGGCCAGGGGCGTGACCAGCGAGCAGGCCATCATCGACTGGGCGCACGAGCACATGGCGGCCTACAAGGCGCCGCGCGTGGTCGAGTTTGTCGACACGCTGCCCAAGAGCGGTTCGGGCAAGGTGATGTGGCGGCTGTTGCAGGAGCGCGAGGGCGAGGCGACCAAGCGCTGAGCGGCTTCAGCCCTGGCCGACGATGCGCAGCGTCGGCGGTGGCGGCAACTCGGCGACTTCACGGTCCTGGCGGTCCTCACGCTTGCGCTCGGCCTTGTCGGCGTAGCAGGCGATGTCGGCCTGGTGCAGCCAGTCGGCGGTGTCCAGCGTGTCGCTGTCCAGCATCGCCAGGCCGAGGCTGGCGCCCACGCGCAGCTTTTGCACGCCCCAGGGCAACACGATGCTGTCGACCGCCT
>NZ_VIDT01000703.1 GCF_006519715.1 Ideonella azotifigens | reverse complement strand
CGCTGAAACCCAGGCCGACGATGGCGACGCAGGCCTCGCCGCTCGAGGGAATGTTGCTGTCGTTGCTGATGCTGCTGAGGTCCATGCGCCGGGCTCCCGCGGCAGCTCGTGGCCGCCTGGATGGGTGGTGAATGCCCGCATGCTCGCGCGCCGCCGGTTTGGCGTGAACGCAGATTGCTGCATAAGCTCATACGCGAAACGGCATAAGCTTGGATTGAAATGAGCATATAGAGGTAAGCCCCCCCGCCGGGCCCACCGCCCTGCGCCGCGCCCCCTGCACGAGCCCGGGCCGCAACGCCGGTCTTTTTTCATTCCGGCAGAGGCTGACACGGCCATCGTGATGGCTGTCGGCCCGCGGATAATTGTGGTGCAGCGGGGAGGCTGCTTTCCATGACCCACATCGTCATATTCGGCAATTGCCAGGGGCAGCACTTGGGGTACCTGCTCGGCAAATGCCTGCCGTCGGACACTTACCGCATCTCCAGCTACTCCAACAATGGCCGCACAGGTGGCATGAAGCGGGCAGACGAGATTGTTGCGGGCATCCTGAAGAGCGACGTGTTCATCTATCAACCGCTGACCGAGAAGCACGGCCGGTTGTGCACGGCAGATCTGGTGCGGCAATTGAAGCCCGGCGCAAAGTCGGCTTCGTTTCCGTATTTTTATAACAGCGGCGCCTATTCTCTTTGCCATGCGCCACAGGCTGCTGGAAAGCACTATGGTGCGATTTTTGGCGAAGAAATCATCACCGGGCTGCTGGAAGAGGGTTTGACGGTCGCGGAGATTCTGGATCGCTATCGGGAAGGCCGTATCGACTTCAGGCTCGCACAACGCTTTGCCGAAAGCCATGCCCAAATGAAGCTGCGGCAGCAGGGCTGCGACGTGCGAGTCACTGGCTACATCAAGAAATTCGCACGGCGACAAAGGCTGTTCTTGACGCACAACCACCCAACCAACGTGGTGTTCTTTGAGATGTTGAAGCAACTGGCCGTGCTCACCGGTCTCCCTGTCGCCTTGCCGGCCGGTGCCCGGAAAACACTGGATCAGTTGACGCGGACCAACTGTCCGGTCAGCCCTTACGACATCAAGACCATGGGTTACCCGTTTGAACCGGATCCGGACTGGTATGAGCGAGGCAGTGCGTTGATCCTGACCATTGCGGCGCACTGGCGCCCGGTCGCCGCGAGCGCCACGACGCCCGTCGCTGCGCCGGTACCCATCGGGGTGGGCGCGGCGGCGTGAAACAGGCTTCCCTCCGGCCCGCGGACCTCGCGCTGGCCCTGCTGGTCATCGTCGTGTGGGGCGTCAACTTCGCGGTCATCAAGGTCGGCGTGGCGGGCGTGCCGCCGTTCCTGCTGGGCGCGATGCGCTTCGCGCTGGCGGCGTTTCCTGCGCTGCTGGTGTTCCGGCCGCCCAAGCTGCCGCTGCGCTTGTACCTGGCTTATGGCCTGACGATCTCGGTTGGCCAGTTTGCCTTGCTGTTCACCGCGATCCACCTGGGCATGCCTTCGGGGCTGGCCTCGCTGGTGCTGCAGTCGCAGGCCTTCTTCACGATGTTCTTCGCCGCCGTCTGGCTGAAGGAACGCTGGCAGGCCAACCAGCTGGCGGGGCTGCTGCTGGCGGCCTGCGGGCTGGCGCTGATCGGCAGCGCGCACGGCGCAAGCATGCCGCTGGTGGGCTTTGGCCTGACGGTGGCGGCCGCGGTGATGTGGGCCTGCGGCAACATCGTCACGCGCTCGCTGAACCGCTACGCGCCGTTCAACCAGACGGCGTTTGTGGTCTGGGCCAGCCTGGTGCCGCCGCTGCCCTTCCTGGCGCTGTCGTACCTGCTGGAAGGCCCGGAGGCCATCGGCGCCGCGCTGCGCAACCTCAGCCTGCAGTCCTTCGGCGCGGTGGCCTACCTGGCCTGGGCCGCCACGCTGCTGGGCTACGGCGTGTGGACCTACCTGATGGGCCGCTACCCGGCCAACCGCGTGGCGCCGTTTTCGATGCTGGTGCCGTTGGTGGGCCTGAGCACCGGCTGGCTGGTGTTCGGCGAGGCGCTGCAGCCCATCCACTTCGCCGGCGGCGCGCTGCTGATGCTCGGGCTGCTGGTCAATGTGTTCGGCGGACCCTGGCTGGCCAGGTTGCGGCCGGCGAACTGAGCCCCGCAGCCTCGATACTTGCCGCTTCGCTGCATTCCCCGGGCACCCTGATGACGCCGACGGCACCCCACGAGGCCTGGACCTCATCACTGGCTTTGAAGATCCTCGCCGGCACGGCCGTGCTGGGGCTGCTGTACCTGGGCCGCGGGGTGCTGGTGCCGATCACGCTGGCGGCGATGCTGGGCTTTGTGCTGGCGCCGCTGGTGAAGAAGATCCGCGGGCTGGGCCTGGGGCAGGCTTCCGCGGCGATGCTGGCGCTGATCGTCGCCGGGCTGGCCGCTGCCGGCGTGGCGATGGCGATCCTGGTGCAGCTGGGCACGATGTCCGACAGCATGCCTCGCTACGAGGCCCATGTGCAGGCCAAGATCGCGACGCTGCGCGAAGCCACGCTGGGGCGACTGGCCGAGGCGCAGGGCCGTGCCGGCCGGCTGATCGGCAACCTGGCGCCTGCGGCCGACCCTGACCACGGGGCCGACACGCCCTAGGCCGACGGCGCACCTTCCAGCCTGCTGCTGCGCTTCGTCTCGTCGATCTGGGCGCCGTTGGGCACGACCGGCGTGGTGCTGC
>NZ_VIDT01000702.1 GCF_006519715.1 Ideonella azotifigens | reverse complement strand
AACAGAGAGCTACTACAAGGGCACCGACGTGACCACCAGGACCCTGGTCAAGACCGTCACGCGCACCTACGACGCATTGGGACGCATGCAGAGCGTCTCCGGCCTGCAATGAGCTGCCCCAACAATCACACGTGGAGGAAACCCATGACAAGCAAGACCATTGCGCCGTTGATGCGCATAAGGTTCTTGGACCGGCGGTTTGGCATAGCGTGGCTTAGCGCCGCAGTTGCGCAAACCGAGCTTATGAGTCACGGTGGTGCGCTAATTATCGGCCTGGAAAATGATGTCTTCGTCAACCTGACTCTGACGACTGCGCAACCAGAGCAGGGGGTTAGTCAGATTACTGCGACATGCCAGCAACCCCAATGGCGCAGCATTTCCGAATATTTCAGCATTTACCGTAATATCGGATTGGCAATGATAATCAACGCATTTGGCATCTATGCCTATGCGGCAGATCCGTACTATGCTGAAACGGTAATGCAATATGGCAATGGTGTTACATACGAATTGAATAGAAAGTTCTATAACGATGAGGCTAATGCAAAGCAATCTTGCCTTGATTTTGCTGCAGGCCTATTTTACAGCGGTAGCCGCTGCGAAGAAAGAGGTGGCGATGCCCCTCATTCCATGGCATGGTCGCTTGGGTATATATGCGTCTTAGACGCGCCAGGATCAAAAACTTGCGCATCGCCATTATATTATATTGAGCATCACGGGAATTGGTGTTCGCCGCGACAACGATACTCTTCGACCAAAGGGGACTGCGTTTCACTGATGGACCTCTGGGAAGACAAGCCCCCTTTTTGCCTTGGCAAGAAAGCAAGCCTATTCGCAGTCGGTGACCCCATCTATCCCCTGATCGGCAGCAGCAGCTACGACGTCGACCTTGACGCCGGCCTGGGCGGCCTGAAGCTGCGCTACGACATGCGCCGGAAGCTGCCGATGGACAAGCAGGAACTGGCATACCCGTATGCCGCCTTGCCGTCCTTTGGCCCGCTGGTCGAGAGCAGTTTGCACAAGCGGCTGATCTACCAGTCGGGCACGGGTGCGAACATGCAAGCCTCACGCGGCCTGGGCCGCTGGGTCTCGTTTGCGGTGACCGGCGGGGTCTTTGTGCCTGACCCCGGCGTGCGCGACAAGCTGGTGGCCATCAGCGGCGGCTGGCGCTACGTGGACGCCCAGACCCGCGCCGAAGAGACCTACGACAGCACCGGCCGGCTCAACACCGAGAAGCGGGCCGATGGCACGGTGCTCACCTACGGCTACAGCACCGCTGCCGGTGAGGATGCCCCGGCTGTCGGTTACCTCCTGACTGTGCAGGACCAACTCGGCCACCTGGTCAAGTTCAAGTACGACGCCAGCGGCGTGATCACGCAGGTCACCCGGGTGGACGGCCAGGTCATTGGCGCGGCCTACACCGGCGGCAACCTGAGCCAGCTCACCTGGCCCGACGGCAAATATTTGCAGTTCATCTACGACAAACCCGGCCTGGCCTGGGCCCTGACCGGCGTCGTGGACGAAGAAGGCAAGCGCCGCGTGAGCTTTGGCTACGACGACCTGGGCCGGGCCACCAGCACCGAAGAAGGCACTGGCTTCAACAAATACACCGCCAGCTGGGACGCCGGCATGGAGCCCGGCTGGAACATCACCGAAGAGTACGACTCGGTCAACAACGTCATCTGGATCCACCACCGCTGGAAGAACGTGGGCAACGCCTACGTGCAAGGCCCGCTGGGCTACAGCAACACCGTGGGCGCCAGCATCGTCAACGGCATGAGCTACGCCAGCAGCCAGACCCAGCCCGGGGGCAGCGGCTGCAGTGCCGCTTCGAGCAGCCAGACGTTTGACGCGAACGCCAACGTGACCAGCCGAGTCGACTTCGCTGGCAACCGCAGCTGCATGGCCTACGACGCGAGCAACCGGGAGACGGTTCGGGTCGAAGGCCTCAAGACGGCCGACACCTGCCCGGCGGACGTGGCCAGCTACACCGCCAGCAACCCCGGCCCGGCCAAGCCACAGCGCAAGATCAGCACCCAGTGGCATCCGCAGTGGAACCTGCAGACGCAGGTGGTCGAGCCCAACCTGATCACCACCACGGTCTACAACGACCAGACCGACCTGGTGGACCCGGCGCACCCCAAACTGAACTGCGCGCCCAGCGCGCCAGCACTGCCTGACGGCAGCAAGATCGCCGTCGTCTGCAAGCGCTACGAGCAGGCCACCACCGACACGCTGGGCGACCTGAGTGCGGCCAACGCCACCGTGACCGACAGCCGCAGCTGGAGCTACAGCTACAACCAATACGGCCAAGTCCTCACCGAGACCGACCCGCGCGGCAAAGCGACCACCTACGAGTACTGGACCGAACCCACCAGCTTCACCGGTGACGGCGCAGCCGCCCGCGGCCACACCCTGGGCGACCTCAAGACCGTGACCCAGGGCCCCAACACCGCCAACCCGCTCAAGACCCAGTACACCGAGTACAACAAGCTCGGCCAGGTGCTCACCACAGTGCTGCCCAACGGCAGCACCGAGAGCCGGGAGTACCACCTGCGCGGCTGGCTGACCAAGCTCACCCAGACCCCGGCCGGTGGCGGCACCGGCCTGGTGACTCAGTACGACTACTACGCCACCGGCCTGCTCAAGCAAGTCACGCAAGCGGACGGCAGCTGGACCCTCAACACCTACGACGACGCCCACCGGCTCACCGACGT
>NZ_VIDT01000701.1 GCF_006519715.1 Ideonella azotifigens | reverse complement strand
ATCGACCCGGGCGTCTTTCCACCGGGGCCGACGCTCAGTTCGGCCATGTTCGTGCGGTGGCTTCTTTCGCCCGACGGCCCCGGTCCCTGGCCAGGCCGGCGCGTGCTCGACATGGGCTGCGGCAGCGGGGTCATCGGACTGGCCCTGGCTGAGGCTGGCGCCCAGGTGCTGGCGTCGGACATCAACCCCGGCGCCGTGGCGAATGCCGCTGCCAATGCGCAAGCGAACGGCCTGCAGCTGACGGTCGTGCTGGCGGACCTGCTGGCGGGCATCCAGACCTCTGCGCTGGACTGCGTGCTGATCACGCCACCCTACTACCCGCGCACGCCGCGCTCGATGCCGGAGCGTGCCTGGTTCTGCGGCCAGGGTTTCGAATATTTCCACGCACTCTTCCCGCAACTGGCTGCACTGGATCTTGGGCGCACGGAGGTGCTGATGATCGTCTCGGAGGACTGCGACGAGGAGGGCATTCGCCACGTGGCCCGCGCCCACGGACTGGACCTGCAGCTCCGCGGCGCCGGGCAGGCCTGGCTGGAATGGAACGCCTTCCTGCGGGTGGTGCCGGCATCTCAGGAAAGTGCAGGGCCGTTCCCAAACTTTCTTGACCCCTCGGAGGGGCCTGGCCCAGCGCGGCAGGTCCGGGAGCACGAGGGCATTCGGTGAACGCACGAGGCCTGGTCATTCAGGTCCATGTGCTGCTGTCGTGCGGCGTGACGCTGACCTGGCTGGCCGCGTTGACGGCCCATGTCGCCCCGTGGCGCCGGCATCATGCGCTGATCGGCCGTGGCTTCGTGGCGCTGGTCGTCGCCAGCAGCGTGCTGGCCGTGGGGCTGGCGGCGGATTCGCGCAACCGCTTCGGCATGCTGTTTGCGCTGCAGCCGCTGGTGCTGGCCTTGAGCGGGGCCGCGCAGTTTCTCCGTTCGCGGCGTTGGATGCGCACGCTCGGCATCGTCGGCCTGCTGGTGGCCTGCGGCGTGCTGGAAGGCTTCGCGCGCCTGCTGGCCACGCGCTTGCTGGTCGACGTGCTGGCGTTTGCCTGGACAGCGTCGACACTGGCGTTGCTGGCCGCCCAGGACCTTCGGGCGAAGCCTAGCCCGGCCTGGCGGGCCCATGGCCATCGCATGCTCGCCGTGGGCTGGTTCTACCTCGCGGAGCTGGGCATCTTCGTGGTCGACCCGCATCCCAGCGTCATCGCCTGGGCGGCCGCGGCGGTGCTGCCGGCGGGCGCGGCCTGGTGGATGCGCTGGCGGCCCGCACGAACCGGGACGGAGACCGGAACGGGGACGCGGACGGCCTCGCTGCCCTTGCTCAGCGCCTGGCCTGTACGTCGTCAATGAGCTGCACGGCCCGGTGCAGGCTGGTGTGATCGCGATAGACCCGCTCCAGCGCAAGGCGAGCGACCTGCTCTCGCCCTGCTTGGTCGTCCACCCAATGCTCGAAGGCCTCGCGCATCGCGTGCGGCCGGCGCGGCACGGCAACGAGTTCGTCCGCATCGAAATGCTGCCGGGTCAAGGGGCTGAGTTCGGTGATCTGGAAGCTCGCGCTGGCCGCTGCGGCATAGATGCGCTGCGTCAGGTCCCCGGCAGATTCGAGCAGCGGGGCGACCAGCGGTGCCAGCGACACGCGGGCCATGGCCTGGCAGCGGGCATGCGCCTCGACCGGCAAGCGGGGCATGCCAAAGCCCCAGGTCTCGCGTTCGCCAAACAGGCCGCGGTGCCGAGAGAGGATGTCGCGCATCGTGTGCCACACGGCCCGGACGCGCTCCGGATTGGCCACCGACAGATGCACATGATCGAACTCACGGGCCACGCCATGCGGCCGGTCGCGAAACGGGCTGGCCGACTGCGGCAGCCACACAAAAGGTTTGCCCAGCGCCAGCCACGCGCCAACCGTGCGCTGCATGAACGGCTCGGCATGCAGCGACAGCAGCATGTCCGCACCCGCGCCGCTGGCCGTGCGCTCGATGCGCTGTGCCTCCGCCAAGGTCAAGGGCGCAAGCGATGCCGCCACGTCGCGCGCGGGGATCAGCAAGCGTGTGCAGCGCGAGGGGCGGTCCAGCCCGACCGCCTGCAGCCGCATGTGCAGGCGGTGGGTGTCCAGGCCCAGCATCAAGGTGGGCTGGAAGTCACGGACCAGCGCCGGCGTCAGGCCTTGTTCATCGTCGAGGCGCAGCACGGCCACGCCGATGTGCTGCATCGCGCAGCGCAAGTCCTCGAACCACACCCACCCGGCGGGGGATGGCGGTGTCACCAGCAGCGCACGTTCGCCGCAGGCAGCGCGGACCTGGCTGAAGCGGGCCAGCGTTTGCGCGCAAAGCTCGGTGCCCCGCAGCTGCAGCGCCGCGTCCGGTTGTTCAGGTGGCCGCCGCCTGCCGCGAAGCCGGCCGGCGACGAGGCAGGCCTGCACATGGCAACGCATGAGGCGGTCCTGCACCCGGTCGCGCCCTTGTTGCCATCCCATCTTCTTGCGTGCCTCTTCAACCGTTTTCACCGCGCTCCACCAGTTTCACTATGCCATTGCCGGCGCAGGTCCGGTCGGTGTTTCGCTCCACGACCGGGACCAGGATCCAATGTCCGCACCCTTCTCCACCGCTGACGCTGCCCGCAGCGCGGCAGACTCGGCAGCGCCACTCGACGTGAGCGCCCTGGCTCGCAGCACCGGCACGCCAGCGCCGGCACGCGATTGGCATCCCTGGCGGGTCGTGCGCAGGCTGTGGCAGCTGTTC
>NZ_VIDT01000700.1 GCF_006519715.1 Ideonella azotifigens | reverse complement strand
CTGGGCAGCCTCGGTGCAACCGTGCCGGTGGTCGCCGTCAATGGCCTGACCCCGGAAGCCGCCGAGCCGCTCAGGCCCTGGCTGTCGGTCGGCCAGACCCTGGTGCTGCTGGGCTCCAGCGGCGCCGGCAAGAGCACGCTGACCAATACCTTGACCGGCGACAAGGGCCAGTCCACCGGCCCCGCACGCGAAGGCGACGGCCGCGGCAGGCACACGACGACCGCACGCTCGATGCACTGGTGCACCGCAGGCGCCTGCATCATCGACACGCCGGGCCTGCGCGGCCTTCAGTTGGACGCTGGCGGCGACGAACTGGACAGCGCCTTCGACGACGTGGCCCGCTTGGCGCCGAACTGCCGCTTCCGCGACTGCGAGCACCGCGACGAACCCGGCTGCGCGGTGCGCCCGATGATCGCGCCCGAGCGACTGCTCAGCTACCAGAAGCTGCAACGCGAGGCCCAGCGCCACGAGCTGACGCTGCAGGACAGGCGCGAACAGCTGGCGGTGTGGAAGGCACGAGGTCGCGAGGCGAAAGTCGCGATTCGTGCCAAGCGAGGTTGAGGCCAAGTTGCCGCCGAGCCGGGCAAAGCCCGTCCCTTGGGGCAGAAGTCAGAGCTTCAGTTCCAGACCCAGGCGCCAATTGAGGTAGCTCTGGGACTGTGTGGCCACGGTCTGGTCGCCAACGATGCTCTCGGTGTCGTTTTCGCGCGGCGCCAGGTTGCTGGCCGTCAGCCGCAGGCGGGCGGTAGCGCTGAGCTGGTACATCGCGTACAGGTCCACCACGCGCTTGGCGTTCTGTTTGGCGTACTGGTCGTCCGCCAGGCGGGTGGTGTAGCCGGGCTGCCAGTTGAAATTGCCGCCAAGGGTCAGCGGGGTGCCGGGCAGCTTGTAGTCGCCGCCGAGGTTGAACGAGCCAGCAGCCTGCTGGTCCAGCCGGTTGTTCGGGCCAGGCACGCCTTTGACCTTGGAGTTGTACAGCGCAGCATTGGCGCGCAGGTCCACCGCGGGCGCGTCGGGCCACAGCTCGGTGAGGCGCAGCTTGCCGTCGATCTCCACGCCTTGCGTCATCGCGTCGCCGATGTTCTGCGGTTGCGAGTAGTACTGTTTGCTGCCGTCCGGGTTGAGCCGCGAGAAGTAGACGGTGCGCATCAGGTCCTGGATGTCACGCCGGAACGCGCTGAAGCTGACCATGCCGCCGCCGGGCAGGTAGTACTCGTAGGCCAGGTCGATGCCGGTGGCCAGTTCGGGCTTCAGGTCCGGGTTGCCGATGCGGTCCGGGCTGGTCGGGTCGTTGTGCTTCGAATACGAGGTGCTGGCAATCAGGTTGGCCAGCGGCGGCGAGCGGTAGCTGCGCGTCAGGCTCATGCGGACCTGGTCCGCACCCTTGGGTTCGGGTTTCCACACGGCATGCAGCAGCGGCGTCCAGACGCTGGAGCTGTTGTCACCCACGACCGTGCCCAGCTTGTCGTCCGGCGCCTCGCTGTGCGTGCGGATGCCCTCCCAGCGCAGGCCGGCGTAGGCAGACCAATGCGGGTCGATGGTCCACTCGTCCTGGCTGTAGACGGCCGTGCGCATGCTGCGCGCCTGCAGGTTGTCGCCGGGGTCGCTGACCGGCTGGCCATCGGCGTCCAGCAGCGGGCCGCCATCCTGCAGCTGCGAGCGGTCCTGGCTCAGGTGCGCGCGGTCCAGCTCCAGGCCCGAGACGATGTTGTGGCCGTTTTCCAGCAGCAGCGAATACTTGGTGTTCAGGCTGGCACTGCGCTCGCGCGACAAGTTGCGGTCGTCGAAAGTGGCCACGCCACCGTTGCCTGCCGTGCCGTCCTCGCTGTCCTGCTCGACCCGGTGGGTGTTGCTGAGGCTACGCGACATGCCCAGGCCGACACGGGCTTCCAGCCGCCCATCGCCGATCTGCGCCTTGTACATGCTGTTCAGCCGGCCCAGCGTCAGGCTGCTGTCCGAATGGCTCCGGCTGGTCGAGAACGGCAGCTCCGGCACCGCCGTGCCGATCACCTGGCCCGTCTTGTCGCTGTCGCCCTCGGAGTGCACGATGAACGGCATCACCTGCAGCGAGTCGCCGCCATCGAGCTTCCATTGCAGCTTGCCGCCAAGGTTCACGCCGGTGCGCTTGCTGCGCGAGGTGTCGGTCTCGGTGTAGTCCTTGGTCGGGCTGGTGGTGGTGACCACGGACTTGTCGTCCGTGTCGCGCCGGTTGACGCCGACGTTGAGGTTGTAGTCCAGCCCCAGCGCTTCGAACTTGTCCTCGCGGGACCAGTTCAGCTGCGGCTGCACGCGGCCATTCTCATAAGCCACCGAAGCCTTCAGGTCGTTCAGCTTCCGGGTGAAACCTTCGCGGGTGATGATGTTGATGGTGCCGCCAATCGCGCGGCCGCCAGTCTCGGCCGTGGGCGCGCGGATGATCTCGATGCGCTCGATCTGGTCCGGGTCCAGCGAGTCCAGCGACAGGCCGCCCTGCACGCGCTCGCCGTCCAGCAGGATCTGGGTGTAGCCGTTGCCCAGGCCGCGCATGCGGATCTGGCCGCCGCGGCCCGGCGTGCCGCCAATGGTCACACCCGGCAGGCGCTTGAGCAGGTCGCCCACGGTGCTGTCGCCGAACTTCTCGATCTCCTCGCGCCCGACGATGATCTTCGACGCGGTGGACCGGCGGCGCTGCTCTGTGTCGCTGGTGCGCGCGCCGTTGATCTCGACTTTTTGCGTGGCACCGGCGGCG
>NZ_VIDT01000070.1 GCF_006519715.1 Ideonella azotifigens | reverse complement strand
GGCGTGCAGACGCTGCTGCTGATCTCGTCCAGCGAGGTCGGCCAGCGCGAAGAGCAGCACCGCAACGTCATCGACGCAGCACGTGCGGCCGGCGTCGGGCGCATCGTCTACACCAGCCTGCTGCGTGCCGATGTCTCCACGCTCAGCCTGGCCAGCGAGCACCGCGCGACCGAGGCCATGCTGAAAGCCAGCGGCGTCGCCTACACCCTGTTGCGCAATGGCTGGTACACCGAGAACTACGCCGGTGCCATCCCCGGGGCCTTGGCCGGTGGCGCGCTCATCGGCAGCGCCGGCGAGGGGCGCATCGCGTCGGCCGCGCGCGCCGACTACGCAGAGGCTGCGGCCGTGGTGCTGACGACGCCGGGACAAGAAGGCCGCACCTACGAACTGGCCGGCGACACGTCGTACACGCTGGCCGAGTTCGCGGCCGAGCTGTCACACCAAACCGGGCGTTCGATCCCCTACCGGAACATGCCGCCGGCCGAGTACGCGAACGCGCTGGCCGGCTTCGGGCTGCCGCCAGCGTTGGCCGAAGCGATCGCCGGCTGGGACTTCGAAGCCTCCAAGGGCGCCCTGTTCGACGACGGCAAGGCGCTGTCGCGCCTGATCGGCCGGCCGACGACGCCGCTGGCACAGGTGATCGCCGCCGCCTTGAAGGCGTCCTGAAGGACGCCATCACACTCTCGCCACCGTCAATGGAGATTGACGTCCCCTTCCGGACGAGTCGATGCAATTCACATCGCCATCGAGGCACGCGTTGCCGACACCCGCACCGCGGCGCGTTCGGGACGGGAAAGTCTTTTTCATTCGTTGGGCTCGAACGCCCGCATATCGGAGCTCCCGTGCAAACCACTTTCCATGCCCTCGTCATTGCGTTCCTGCTTGCCGCCTCTCCGGCGCTGCGAGCGCAGGTTCCGGTCCTCGCAAATCCGAACCAAGAGCAGATGCTGATCGGCAGCGATCCCAAGGCAGTCATGAACAAGCGGTTGGTCTACGACTTCTGGCGTGAGGTCTTCGAAGGCGGACACATGGAACTGGCCGAGAAATACATGGCTGATTCCTATGTCCAACACAACCCGAACGTCGCCACCGGACGAGCAGCATTCGTGGACTTCTTCAGCAAGGTCGCCAAGCCCAAGCCGATCGAGCCCAAGATCAAGGCCCCATTGGTCGCCGTCGTAGCCGAAGGAGACTTGGTCGTACTCGCCTTCGCGCGCGAGGGCACCGATCCGAAGGACGCGACGAAGAAGTACACAACGACGTGGTTTGACATGTTCCGCATCGAGAACGGCAAGATTGCAGAACACTGGGACCCGACCACCAAACAGTAGGCCGACGGCACCGTGTCGGCGCGACCACAGTCACAGGCTGCCAACCTCAGGCGGGCGGCAACCGGATTGCTGGTTTGCAGCGTGCGCGACGACAGCGGCAGTCCCAACGTAAAGTGCTTTGCTGCGGCAAGCGCGCTCGGCGGATCGTCCAGAAGCTCGTCGAAGCGCCCACGGGCTGAACGTGCGCCGCGGAACGCCAATCGGCATGGGCTTCGCGCTTGGGCGTGTGCCACTGCCCGGCCGTGTAGTGCAAGGCCCGTCCCGGCAAGCTCCTGGGCAACACGCTGTGCAGGTTGGCCAGCAGCAGCTTCTCGATCTCGCTGAGCACCGGCACACTGTCGTGCTGGCGTCGCCGCGTGAGCTCTGCGGGACCGACGCTTGTACGATGGTGATACAGGTCTCGACCAACTGGGTAGTGGCAGTGGCCGGATCGCAGCGAAAAATTCTGGGGTATGAGTGGGGGCATCACTCACAGCCATGTAAATGGATCTCAACAAAAACATGAACTTAGGTACACCATGAAACTCGCCACCTGGAACGTGAATTCGCTGGCCGTGCGGTTGCCGCAGTTGCTGGACTGGCTTGGCCAGCATCAGACGGATGTGGTGGTGCTGCAGGAAACGAAACTGACGGACGACAAGTTTCCGCACGAGGCGCTGAAGGAAGCCGGCTATCACGCGCAGTGGTTCGGCCAGAAGACCTACAACGGCGTGGCGCTGGTGTCGCGCGAGCCGGCGACCGATGTCGCGCGCAACATCTTCGGCTTCGAAGACGAACAGGCACGGGTGATCGCGGCAACAGTGAACGGCGTGCGCGTGGTCGGCGCGTATTTCCCGAACGGCCAGGCACCGGACAGCGACAAGTTCGTCTACAAGATGGGCTGGCTGACGGCGCTGCGCCGTTGGCTGGCAGACGAAATGGCCCAGCACCCGCAACTGGTGCTGATGGGCGACTTCAACATCGCGCCGGAGGACCGCGACGTGTATGACCCGGTTGCCTGGGCCGGGCAGATCCACTGCACGCCCGAAGAGCGGGCGCACTTCCAGGCGCTGATCGCGATGGGCTTCGTCGACGCGTTCCGGCTCTTCGAGCAGCCGCCCAAGAGCTGGAGCTGGTGGGACTACCGCAACCTGGCGTTCCGCAAGAACCAGGGCCTGCGCATCGACCACATCCTCGTCAGCCAGGCGCTGAAGCCGCGGGTCACGGCCTGCGTGATCGACAAGCTGCCGCGCAAGAACGAGCGACCCAGCGACCACGCACCGGTGGTCATCACCCTCGACTGACATCGACAAGCGCCACGGCCAGAGGCTTGCAGGCCTGGCCGCATCAATCGTCCAGCGCGAGTTCCTGGATCTTGCGAGTGATGGTGTTGCGGCCAATGCCCAGCTTTTGCGCCGCCTCGATGCGGCGACCGCGGGTGATGGCCAGCGCAGTGCGGATCAGCCGTGCTTCGAACTGACGGGTCAGCAGGTCCCAGACCTCGGGCGAACCGGCTTCCAGCAGGCGCTTGGCCTCGGTTTCGAGGTCCTGCAACCAGGGTGCCTCGCCGCTGCTGCTGGGCGCAGCTGCCACGCCGGCTGGCGCCGCTGCTGCTGCCATCACAGGCGTGGGAACGGCGTGGTTGCCAGGCTGCGGTGCCGCCGGCTGCGGCGAATAGCCACCTTGCGGCAGCGCACGCGCAGTCTCGGCGGGATCGACGTGCAGGCTGTTGACCGACACCGCTGGCACCGGGCCGAGGAACTCGGGCGGCAGGTCCTTGGACTCGATGACCTGGGCCGGTGCCATCACGGTCAGCCAGTGACAGACGTTTTCCAGCTGGCGCACGTTGCCCGGGAACTCGAACAGCTTGAGCCGCTCCAGCGCGTCGTCGGTGATGCGCTTGGGCTCCACGCCCAGTTCCTTGGCGCTCTTCTGCAGGAAGAAACGGGCCAGCGCCGGGATGTCCTCGTTGCGTTCGCGCAGCGGCGGCAGGCGCAGCCGGATCACGTTCAGGCGGTGGAACAAGTCCTCGCGGAAGCCACCCTCGCGCACCCGCTGTTCCAGGTTCTGGTGGGTGGCGGCGATGACACGCACATTGCTGCGCAATGGCTGGTGGCCGCCCACGCGGTAAAACTGGCCGTCGGACAGCACGCGCAGCAGCCGGGTCTGCAGGTCAAACGGCATGTCGCCGATTTCGTCCAGGAACAGCGTGCCGCCATCGGCCTGCTCGAAGCGGCCGCGCCGCATGGTCTGCGCACCGGTGAAGGCGCCACGCTCATGACCGAACAGCTCGGACTCCAGCAGGTCCTTGGGGATGGCTGCGGTGTTGATCGCGATGAACGGGCCGTTGCTGCCCAGGTCACCGCGCGGGCTGTGGCGGTGCAGCGCGCGGGCCACCAGTTCCTTGCCGGAGCCGGACTCGCCGGTGATCAGCACCGTGACATTGCTCTGCGACAGGCGGCCGATGGCGCGGAACACGTCCTGCATCGCCGGCGCCTGGCCGAGGATCTCGGGTGCGGGCGCGCCGCGCTCGTCATTGACCTCTTCGCGCAGGCTTTCTTCGACCGCGCGGCGGATCAGCTCCACCGCCTTGGTCAGGTCGAAGGGCTTGGGCAGGTATTCGAAGGCGCCGCCCTGGAAAGCCGACACGGCACTGTCCAGGTCGGAGTACGCGGTCATGATGATGACCGGCAGGTTGGGCATGCGCTCCTTGACCTTGGCCAGCAGTTCCAGCCCGGAGCCACCCGGCATGCGGATGTCGCTGACCAGCACCTGGGGCTCGTCATCCGCCAGCGCCGCCAGCACGTCGCGGGGGTTGGCAAAGCTGCGCACCGGCAACTGCTCGCGGGCCAGGGCCTTCTCGAGGACGAAGCGGATGGATTGATCGTCGTCGACGATCCAGATGGGTTTCATTCGAGCGGTCGTTAGGTCTTGAAAGCCAAGGAAAGGCCGCTCCCAAATTGAACCACCCAGCGCGGGCCACCGCCATTGGCGGCCCGGGGGTGTCCTCGCTTCAGGGCAACGGAATCACGATCTTGAAGACCGTGCGTCCCGGTTCGCTGTCACATTCGATCATGCCCTGATGTTGCTGCACAAAGGTCTGCGCCAGCGTCAGCCCTAGCCCTGAGCCGCCCTCCCGCCCCGATACCAAGGGGAAGAAGATGCGTTCTCGCAAGCTTTCGGGGACGCCCGGTCCGTTGTCCTGGATATGCAATTCCAGTGCCAGTCGATTGCGCTGCTTGCCAATCGTCACCTGCCGGGCAATGCGGGTGCGCAGCACGATCTGCGCGTCACCGGCGTCGATGCGCTCGGCCAGCGCCTGGCTGGCGTTGTGCACGATGTTCAGCAACGCCTGGATCAGTTGCTCGCGGTCGCCGCGGAACTCGGGGATGGAGGCGTCGTAGTCACGCACCACCTCCAGCCCGCGCGAATGCTCGGCCAGCACCAGCGAGCGCACCCGCTCGCAGACCTCGTGGATGTTGACGTCCGTCACCACATGCGGCTTGCGGTGCGGCGCCAGCAGCCGGTCGACCAGCAACTGCAGCCGGTCGGCCTCGTGGATGATGACCTGGGTGTATTCGATCAGCTCGGGCGACGGCAGGTCCATTGCCAGCAGCTGCGCCGCACCGCGGATGCCACCCAGCGGGTTCTTGATCTCATGCGCCAGGTTGCGGATCAGTTCCTTGGTGACCTGCGCCTGGCCCAGCGCACGCTCCTCGCGGTCCTGCTTGGTCTGCTGCTCGATCTCCAGCATTTCAACCAGGATGCGGGTGTGCGAATGCTCGGTCTGGCTGACGATGATGTGCACCGGCAGCGGCTCGTGATGACCGACCACCGCGCGGCGCAGCGCACCTTCGAAGCGGCGGGTGGCGAATTCGTTGCGGGCGACCGCATCGATCGCCTCGCTGAGCGCCGCCGGTTCGCGGAACCACTCCAGCATGCTGCGTTTGAGCAGCGCCTTGCGCGACATGCCGATGACTGACTCCAGCACCGAATTGACGAACAGGCAGGTCCCGTCAGGCTGGACCACGGCCACCATCGTGGCCAGCAGGTCGAAGGTTTCCCAGGCCTTGGCCTCGGCCGACTCGCGCGGGCGCAGCAGCTTCACGACGGCAGCTTGCCGAGTTCGCGGCGCAGCGCGGCCACGTCGGCTTCCTTGCGGCTGATGGCAGCCTTCAGGTCGGACACGCGGTCCTGGTACTTCTGGAAATTGCGCTCGTCGCCGCGGCGCTCGGGCTCGCCGTTGTTGTACTCGCGCTTCATCGCTTCCAGCGCCGCTTCTTCCTTGCGCAACTCGTCGTCGAGGATGCGGCGGGCATCGGTGTCGCGGCTTTTCTGCTCGGAGGAATCCACGCGCTCGCCGTCGGAACGAGCGGTGGTCGCCGGACCGGCTGGCGCCTTCACCCTCGGGCCGGCGATCGTCGTCGGCTGCTGGGCCTCGCGCGCCTTGCAGCCACGCTGCTCGGCTTCCTTCGAAGTGATGGTGTTGGTGAAGACATTGCCTGGGCAGATGTAATACACCGACGGTGATTGGGCCTTCGCCTGTCCCGCACCGGCCAGCAGCGCCATGCACGCGGCAACGGCAAGAAAACCACCGGCGACACCGCCGGACAAACCGCGTGAAGCACGGATGTCACTGAGGACTGGAGGCATGGGAAATGACAGGGCAGACAACCGCATGGCCGGCATTGTGAACCGAAAAAAAAGGGACGGCACAAGCCGTCCCTCTTCCGTTACCAATGATCCGTGGAGGATCGCAAGGAAACGCCGGGCCGTCCCAAGTTTCCTTGTCCCCCGCGGGGGCCTGACGCGAAGCGGCAGGTCTGGGGGCCCTCAAAGCGCGTAGTACATGTCGTATTCGACCGGGTGCGTGGCCATGCGGAAACGCGTGACTTCCTGCATCTTCAATTCGATGTAGGCGTCGATGTACGCATCGGTGAACACGCCGCCCTTGGTCAGGAACGCGCGGTCCTTGTCCAGGTAGTCCAGCGCCTGGTCAAGGCTGTGGCAGACGGTCGGGATCTTCGCGTCTTCTTCCGGCGGCAGGTGGTACAGGTCCTTGGTGGCGGCTTCGCCCGGGTGGATCTTGTTTTCCACGCCGTCCAGGCCGGCCATCAGCAGCGCGCTGAAAGCCAGGTACGGGTTGGCCGAAGGATCCGGGAAGCGTGCTTCGATGCGGCGGCCCTTGGGGTTCGCCACGTACGGAATGCGGATCGAGGCCGAGCGGTTCTTGGCCGAATAGGCCAGCTTCACCGGGGCTTCGAAGCCGGGCACCAGGCGCTTGTACGAGTTCGTGCCGGGGTTGGTGATGGCGTTCAGCGCGCGGGCATGCTTGATGATGCCGCCGATGTAGTACAGCGCGAATTCCGACAGGCCTGCATAGCCGTCACCAGCGAACAGGTTCTTGCCGTCCTTCCAGACCGACTGGTGCACGTGCATGCCCGAACCGTTGTCGCCAACGATGGGCTTGGGCATGAAGGTCGCGGTCTTGCCATAGGCATGGGCGACGTTCACGATGATGTACTTCTGCAGCTGGACCCAGTCAGCGCGCTCGACCAGCGAGCTGAACTTGGTGCCGATTTCCATCTGGCCCGCGTTCGCCACTTCGTGGTGGTGCACTTCGACCGGAATGCCCATCTGCTCGAGCAGCAGGCACATTTCCGAGCGCATGTCCTGCGCCGAGTCGACCGGGGGCACGGGGAAGTAGCCGCCCTTGACCGAAGGACGGTAGCCGCTGTTGCCGTGCTCGTATTCCTTGCCGCTGTTCCAGGCAGCTTCTTCGGATTCGATCTTGAAGAAGCAGCCGGACATGTCGTTCGCCCAGCGCACGCTGTCGAAGACGAAGAATTCGGGTTCGGGACCGAAGTAGGCCACGTCGCCCAGGCCCGAGGACTTCATGTAGGCCTCGGCGCGGCGGGCCAGCGAACGCGGGTCGCGCTCGTAGGGCTTGCCGTCATGCGGGTCGATCACATCGCAGGTCAGGATCAGCGTCGGCTCTTCGAAGAACGGGTCGACGTTGGCGGTGTTCGGGTCCGGCATCAGCAGCATGTCGGAGGCTTCGATGCCTTTCCAGCCAGCGATGGAGGAACCGTCGAACGCGTGGCCCGAGGTGAACTTGTCTTCGTCAAAGGCGGACACAGGCACGGTCACGTGCTGTTCCTTGCCACGGGTATCGGTGAAGCGGAAGTCCACGAATTTGACTTCGTTTTCCTTCACCAGCTTCATCACATCGGCGACGGTCTTGGCCATCAATAAGGCTCCTGGCGGATGAGTTGTTCAACAGGGTGCTTGGTCGCAATTCCCCGACACTGGCCAGCCCTCGAGCCAGCCCACGGGTGCACCACGGCGCCGGCGAATGTAGCAGAAACCATGCCCAGAAATGGGGAGCGAAGGGGGCGTGGACCCCGTGGCCAGACGCCGCGAATCGCCCTCGCCCAGACCTGATTTGCACCAAGCCGGGACAGCCAACCCCGGCCGCGCCGCAGTGCAAAGCGCGGAAGATGCCATATTTGGTGTCGTGAATCCGGGCATTGCCAACGCCCTGGCAGGGTAAGGCGCCATTTGCACCAAACTGGCGTCCACATGAACCAACTCAGGGCGGCACCGCCAAATCAGGGCATCGCCCGCCGAATCGGGCTCAGGCCAGGTCGAAGCGCAAGCCTTCGAAAGCGGCCAAGCCCTGTTGCAACTGCGCGAAGGCTGCCGCGACGCTGCCCGGCTCGCCCTTCACGCCCAGCTCGATGTGCTTGCCGCGCTGCGGGTGATCGACGCTGGGCAGGCTGAAGACGCGCACGCCGGGGAACTGGGTTTCCAGCGTTTCCATCAGCGGCGTCAGTGTCGCCTCCATGCCGCCATAGACGAACAGCGAGCGCTCTTCATGGGCCAGCGGTGCCAGCTCGGCGTACCGGCTCGCCAGCACCCACTCGATCATCGGATGCGCCATCACCGGGAAGCCCGGCACGAAGTGCACATGGCCGACGCTGAAGCCCGGGATCTTGTTGTACGGGTTCGGGATGATGCGCGCGCCCTCGGGGAACACGCCCATGTTGAGCCGGTGCACGTTGTCCGGCCGGTCCGGCTCCCAGGTCGTGCCCTGCTCCGCGGACACGTCCCGCATGCGCTCCTCGATCAGCGCCTTGGCCTCGGGATGCAGCACCAGCGGCCGACCGGCGGCCAGCGCGGCGCACTGGCGGGTGTGGTCGTCCGGCGTGGCGCCGATGCCGCCGCAGGAGAACACCACTACGCCGGAGGCCATGGCCTCGCGCAGGGTTTCGGTGATGCGCGAGCGCTCGTCGCCCACGTAGCGGGCCCAGGCCAGTTGCTGGCCACGCGCGGCGAGCAGCTCGATGACCTTGGCCATGTGCTTGTCCTGGCGGCGGCCGGAGAGGATCTCGTCGCCAATGATGATCAGACCGAAGTTCATCGTGCGGGGCAGTTGAGGTGAATGAAGGGTCAGGCCGGCGGCAGCACGGGCGGTTGCGGTGGCACGTCGCGCTGGAAGTCGTAGTCGGAACCGGGCCCGGCGACCGACAGCTCGCGCAGGTCAGTCGCCTGGCGGGCCGCGGCGGCGGCATTGCCGGCGACGATCAAACGGTCGTCGCGCAGGGCGCCCAGGCAGTAGTGCACAAACCAGAGCGCGGAAAACGCGAACACCAGCGTGTAAAGCCAGATCGACACGACGATCAGGAACGGCGCCAGGATCAGCGTGGCGGCGCTGACGGCCCACAGCAGCGTGGGTGCAGCGCCCAGGTAGCCGGTGATCACGCCGATGAACAGCAGCGGCCAGTGGTGGCGCTCGCGAATGCGCAGCCGCTCGGCTTCGCTGGCGTGTTCGGCCAGCGCGTCGAAGCTCATGACCTTGGTGGTCAGCCAGCCCCAGATCAATGGCGGGATGATCAGCGCCAGCGGCGGGACCAGCCACAGCGGCGCGCTCAGCAGCAGCGCCACCAGCGCCAGCAGCGTGGCGCCCAGCGACACGGCCAGCCCCCGCCAGAAGTTGCCGCCACGCAGGCGCTCCAGGCCAGGGAAACGCCGCTCGGCCACCAGGCTCACCAATGCCGGCGTCATGAAGGCCGCAACCAGCAGCAGCGACAGCACGACGACCACCGGAATTGCCACCGCCAGCACGATGATGATGGCCATCATGGCCCGGAAGCTGGTGCCCGCATGCAGGTCCAGCCAGCGCAGCACTGCCTCGGTCAGCGACCAGGTTTCCAGCCAGTTGCGCACGCCGTCAACGGCCGGCTCGTAGAAGAAGTAGCCGGTCACCAGCGTCAGGCCGCCCGCCACCACGAGCGGCAGCAGGGTCAGGCCAATGACACGCGGCATGAAGAGATAGGCCGCCGCGCGCCAGACCGAATCAAGCAGGAGTTTCATGGCGCGCAAGCATACGGCAGCGTGACCATGAACCCTGGGTGGGCCGTGGCGTTCTTTCAGCTCGCCTGGCGGCGTGAGAACAGCCGCTGCAGGCCCAGCCACTGCTGGCGCCAGAAACCGCGGCCGTAGTCGCGCCCACCCGCTTCGGGCAGCTGGTCGCGAATGCCGGTGGCCGGCCATTCGGCGCCGAAGTGCGCGCTGCGGAACAACAGGTCCCAGACAGGAAACAGCACCGCGAAGTTGTGCCCGCCCAAGGTGCCCTGGCCCTTGGACTCATGGCCGACGCCGATGGCGTGATGCAGCCTGTGGAAGCGCGGGCCGACCAGCAGCCGCTCGCCCAGCCAGCCGAAATGCAGCCGGGTGTTGGCATGCGCCAGGTTCTCGATCAGCTGCGACAAAGCGACCAGCGCAACGAACTGCCCCGGCGCCACGCCGATCAGCCGCGCCAGCAGCACAAACGCGCTGTCGATCAGCAGGTCGTCCAGCAGGTGGTTGCGGCTGTCGGTCCACATCGTCATGTGGCGCTGGCTGTGGTGCAGCGAGTGCAGCGCCCACCACCATTCGAACTGGTGCTGCGCCCGGTGCAACAGGTAGTTGGCCAGGTCGAACACCAAGAGGTAGGCGACGAAGCCAGCCAGCGCGGTGTCGGTCAGGCCCGGCCACCATGGCGCGATCCACTGGTCCAGGTGCCAGGCGCCGTAGCCGGCCAGCGCCAGACCGCCGAACAGCGCGTCCCACAGCGGGTCGATCGCCAGGAACAGCCCGACGCGGAACAGCCCGAGCCGGTGCAGCAGCGTGTAGAGGAAGTCGATGAAGATCGCGTGGCGGCGCTCGGCACGGCGAGCAGGGTCGGCTGGTGCCACTTCGCCCGGCCACCAGCGCTGCAGCGGCCCGATCAGCGCAACGATGATCACCAACTGGATCAGACCGACCAACAGCCAGCCGGTCGCGTCGAACGCGTCTTCCAGGTATGCACCCCAACCCATGGAGAACAGCAGGGGCTGCACCACCGCTTCGTACAACCACTGCTGGGCCAGGCCGAAGACATCGGCGACCCAATCGAAAACAGACGACAAGACCTGCATGACGCCCGTTACTTTGCCACCGCTTCGTCGGCCTTGAAGAGGCTGCGGTATTGCGGGTGCTCGCGCAGCGTGGCGAAGCACATGCCACGCGCCTTCAGACCCGTGATCAGCGGCGCCAGCACCGCAGGCGCCCAAGGATCCTGGCGCGACCAGATGCCCAGGTGCGCGAGCAGGATGTCACCAGGCTGGATGTCGCGCAGCGCCTTTTGCAGCAACTGCGCATTGGGGTACTTGTCGCTGGGCAACTCGTCCCCCAGGAAGCCGGCCGCGGACCACGGCACATGCGCAAACCCGCAGGCCTTGGCAGCAGCCAGCAGCGCTGGCGAGGTCTTCCCTCCAGGCGCGCGGAACAGCGGCGCCATCGTCGCACCGGTCATCTCGTGGAAGCGCGTCGCGCTGCGCTTGAGTTCCTGGCAATAGTCCGCCGCGGTCCACTCCAGCGTCTTGCCGTTCTGCGGGCCTGCCGAGGGCTTCATCACGAAGCGGCCACCGGGCTTGTCCGCGCGCCAGTAGACGTGGTCGAAGGTGTGGCTGCCAAACACGTGGCCTTCGGCCGCGCGGGCCTTCCACCACGGCGCCCATTGGTCGTCCAGGCTGCTGCCGCCGTCCAGCGTCTTTTCGTTGGCCAGGAAAAACGTGACCTTGACCTGCTCCCGCGTCAGCACCTCGGCGATCAGCGGCGCCACGCCCATGTGGCCGGTGTCCAGCGTCAGGTAGACCGGCTTGTCGCAACTCGCCGCGGCAGCCAAACCGCTCTGCGCCGCCAGCAACACGGCCAAGGCCAGCGCGCCGGCCTTGCGAACCGCCGCCCTATTGACGCGGCACATGGTCCAGCGTCCAGACGCCGTGCGGCGAGCGGCCCACCGGGATCTGGCGCACGACCTTCTTGTCGATGATGTCGACCACGCTGATCTTGCGGGCCCAGCGTGAACTGACCAACAAAGTGCGGCCATCGGCCATCAGGTCCAGGCAGTCCGGGCCGCCGGGGCCGGGCAGTTCGCTCACCACCGTCATGGTCTGCGTGTCGATCAGGCTGATGGTATTGGCCACGCGGTTGCTGACGAAGATGTGGCGCTTGTCGCCCATCGCGCGGAAGGCGTGTGCACCCTCGCCCGTCTGGATGCGCTTGACCAGCTTCGCCGGGCCATTGGACACGTCGTAGACCTCGACGAAGCGGTCGCCGGTCAGGCCGACGAACAGCGTCTTGTCGTCGGCCGTGAGGTACACATCGGCCGGCAGCTTGCCGGTCGGCACGCGCCAGCGCACCGCTTGCGAGGCCAGGTCGATCGCGACCAGCTCGTCGCTGTCCTGCATGGTCGCGTAAATCGTCGTGCTCTTGCTGTCGATCCACTGGTGGCTGGGCGTCTTGCCGGTAGGCACGCGCTTGACCAGCTTCATCGGCTCGGCGGCGTTCTCGGGCTGCCACTTGTAGATGTCCACGTGGTTCAGCCGGTTCGCCAGGGTGACGAACCACTTCATGTCCGGCGAGAAGCGCAGCTGGTACGGATCCGAAATGCCGCCCAGCGTGCGCTGCACCTTGGCGGTCAGCGGGTCGATGAAGGTCAGCGAATCACTCAGCGCATTGGCCACCAGCAGCGACTTGTCGTCGGGCGTGAGGTACAGATGGTGAGGCTCCTTGCCGACCGGAATGCGTTCGCGCTCAGTGAAGGTGACCGGGTCCAGCACGCTGACGCTGGCATCCAGCGAGTTCAGCACGAAGATCGGGCGCTGGCCGGGCAGCGGCACTGTCGCAGCGGCGGCACTGGCCGTGGCTGCCGGCTCCGGTGCCGCCATCAGCAACGAGGTCGACAGGCAACCGACAGCCAGCAACAGGGCCTGCAACGCCGGCAGGCGGCGCGCCTTCAAGGGAAATACGGCAGACAAATTCACTGAAACAGGACCCTGAACGGAGCAACATGCCAGTTTAGCCGCCCTGCCTTGCCAGACCTCGAATAACCGGCATCTCCCTGCAGCAAGCTTGCGTTGGCGCAAGCCCGCTGCCGCCGTTGCCGTGGCGGTGGCTCAGTCGTCGTCGCCGCCCAGCAGGCCACCCAGCAGGCCCGCGCCGGCAAAGCCGCCCAGGACTGAGCCCTCCTCGCGGCTGCCGCCGTTTTGCGGCGCCGCGGCAAACACGCGGCTGGCCAAGCGCGAGAACGGCAGGCTTTGCAGCCAGACCGTGCCCGGGCCGGTCACTTTGGCGAAGAACAGGCCTTCGCCGCCGAACAGCGCAGTCTTGATCTTGCCGACGTACTGGATCTCGAAATTGACGTTCGGCGTCATCGCGACGATGCAGCCGGTGTCGATCAGCAGCGTCTGGCCGGGTTGCAGTTCACGCCGCAGCACCGTGCCGCCGGCATGCACGAAGGCCAGGCCGTCGCCTTCGAGCTTCTGCATGATGAAACCTTCGCCGCCAAAAAAGCCGACCGAAAGCTTCTGCTGGAAGTAGATGCCCAGCGACACGCCACGCGCCGCGCAGAGGAATGCGTCCTTCTGGCAGATCAGCATGCCGCCGAGCTGGCGCAGGTCCATCGGCAAGATCTTGCCGGGGTAAGGCGCGGCGAAGGCCACGCGCTTCTTGCCGTCCACCTGGTTGGTGTAGACGGTGGTGAACAGCGATTCGCCGGTGACCAGCCGCTTGCCCGCCCCCAGCAGCTTGCCAAACAGGCCGCCGCTGGACTTGCTGCCGTCGCCGAACACCGTGTCCATCGAGATGCCGGCGTCCATGTACATCATGCTGCCGGCTTCGCCGACCGCCGCCTCGCCCGGGTCGAGTTCCACCTCGACAAACTGCATCTCCGAGCCCTTGATCTCGTAGTCCACCACATCCATCGCCATGGCGATCACTCCCCGTTAGGTAAGTCTGCAAAGAGGCGAATGGTACAAAAGCCCGCGCCCGCCGGCCGCGTGTTGCTGCATCCCCAATTCAAGGGGACCTCAAGGTAACGCAATGCAACCTGCGTTGGCACAATGACGCGGCGCCTCGTCGCGTCATGCGTGCAACTGGGTATGGCTGCCAAGCCAGCCGCCAACCACACTGGCCGGATGCCCATGCCACGCCCCACTCCTGCCGTGCCCGCCGCTGCCGTGTCCAAGTTCCCCACCGTCCTCCCCGGAACGCCGGTTCATCAACATGGCCAGGCCGGCCGCGTTGGCCCCTGGCCGCTGGCGCTGCTGGCAGCCGTGGCGGTGATAGGCGGGCTGGGCGTGTTCGCCTACGCTGGCAAGCCGGCTTATGCCCCGGCCAGTACCGGCCGCCTGGGCGAAGGCCATGCCGCAGCAGCGGCCAGCCAGGCCGCCACGCCGGCCACATCCACCCCCAATGCCTCCCCCAGCGCCGGCACGCCGGAAGGTGTCAGCGCAGCGGACTGGGCCAAGGTGCAGCAGGCCCTGGCACAGCACCCGCAGCGCGAGGCCGAGCTGAGCCGCATCGGCCAGCTGCTG
>NZ_VIDT01000007.1 GCF_006519715.1 Ideonella azotifigens | reverse complement strand
CTGACCTTGCAAGCACTGGCCAAGGCCGGCTGGGTCGAGCAGGACCTGCGGCGCACCGGCTTCTGGACGCCTGCGCCCAGGGCGCTGGCCCCCGCCTGGTCTGCCCTGCTGGACCTGTCGCTGGAGACCTTGCGCAGCACGCTGGCGATGGTCGACGGTTACCCCGCGATCAGCATTGGCCATTCGCGCTACGACGGGCGTCTCCCGTCGGTCGAAGCCGCCGTCGCCCGCCTGCGCCTGGAGGCACTGAGCGGCGGTGAGCTGGCGAAGCTGCGCCAGCTCGAATCGCGCCTGCCCTGGGGCTGCGACGCTGTGGAGCAACTGTTGCCGGCCGTGCTGGAAGGCCTGATGGCGCCGCCCATGGTCGACTGGCTGCACGTCGAAGTGCGTGCGCTGGCGATGCTGGACCTGGTCATGGGCTGGACCCACAACTGGCGCCTGCCCACCGGCATGGACCTGCCGGCCACCGTCAGCGCGCTGCTGCAGGAATCTGCCCGCCAGCCCAGCGAGCCGGTGTCCACCAACCTGTTGCGCTGGTGCCTGGCCGAGGCCTTCTGCTGCACCGGTGAACTGTCTCAGCTGGACGAATTGCTGGCGCCCGCGCTGCGCCCCGCGCCCGAAGGCCAGGCCGATGCCACCCTGCCGGGCCGACTGGCCATGCGGGAATGCCTGCGTGGCGTCGAGCTGGCGCATGCCGGCCAATGGGTCGAAGCCGAAACCTGTTTCGAGACCAGCCTGGCGGCGCTGCGCAAGCTCAGCGGCAAGCGCAGCCGCTTTGTCTCGACCGTCATCGGCCCTTGGTATCCCATGGCGCTGTTGGCCCAGGGCGGCCCGGAGCAACTGCGCAAGGCACTGAAGTTCTGCCTGGCCGAAGGCGGCAAGCGCGAGCCGGTACTGGACGGGCCGTATGGCTTCATCGCACTTGCCATCCAGATGCGGCTGGGCGACGTGCCGCGCGAGTTGGGGCCTTTCCGCCCGTACACGCTGGGCGGCAGGGTGCAGACCTCGCCGCTGGACCTGTGGCGCTGGCTGATGCGCGCATGGCTCAAGGAAGGCGCGCAGCCCGAGCCACTGTCCATCGACGAGATGGACGCCGCACAGCGCCTGCAGGCACAGCTTGATGGGGCAGGGCTGGCATTCCTGTCCGGCCAGTTGCGCGCTGCGCTGCAGGTGTTGTCCGGCGAACGCGTGCAGACGGTGTTCTTCATCCGCGGTGCTCGTGAGCGCTGGGAAGTGGCGCTGGACGCACTGCGCGCGGTGGTTGCGCCCGAGCCAGCCGCGGGCGCCACGTCCTCGGATGAAACCCAGCTGCTGTGGGTGCTGGAGCTGGGCCGCCAGGGCCAGGTGCTGGACCTGCAGGCCATGGAGCAGAAGCGCGGCGTGCGCGGCTGGGGCAAGCCCAAGGACGTGCCGTTGACACGGCTGCAGCGCACCGCGGAGTCGCTGCCGCCGCACGATGCCCGCGTGGCCCGCACGCTGAAACAGGAGGCCTACAGCCGCCAGGTGCGTTTCGACCTCGCTGCCGCTGCTGCCGCATTGGTTGGCCACCCCGGCCTGGTGTTCGACGATGCGCTGGAGACCAAGGTCGAGCTGACCGAAGCCGGCCCCGAGCTGGACGTGACCCGTGAAGGCGAGCGCCTGCGCGTGCGCCTGTGGCCCACGCTGCAGGTGGTGGGCGACGACGCCACGCCGCGCTGGTCCGGCAGCGCCGCCGAGCAGAAGGAGCTGGACCAGCTGCGCCTGATCACCGTGGTGCGAGACAGCCCGCAACGCGCGCGGCTGATCCGCCTGACGCCGGCGCAAAAACGCGTGGCCCAGTTGCTCGGCCCCGAGGGCCTGGACATTCCGCAGCAGGGTGTGGCCCAGCTGCAGGAGGTGCTGACCGGCCTGGGCACGCATTTCCGCATCCACAGCGACGAAGCGCAGAGCGCGCAGGCCGCACGTGAGCTGACCGCGGATTCACGGCTGCGCGCCGAGCTGTCTCCCGTGGGCGATGGCCTGCAACTCCGCCTGGTCGCCGCGCCCTTTGGCCCTGACCATGCCGACGATGGCCCGCGCCTGGTGCCGGGCGGTGGTCGTGCGCGCGTGGTGGCCGCGGTCAAGGGCGAAACCATTGGCGTGCAGCGCGACCTCGCCGCGGAGCGCGAGCACCTGGACACGGTGCTGGACGCCTGCCCGATGCTGCCGCCGCTGCCTGCCGGCGCACCCTGCGAATGGCTGCTGGACGATGCCGAACAGGCACTGACCTTGGTCGAAAGGTTGCGTCCGCTGAATGCCTTGCAGGCACTGGACTGGCCGCAGGGCAAGGCCTTGCGCGTGGACACCGCAGGCCTGGCCCAATTGGCGCTGCGGGTGCACACCCGCCAGGAATGGTTGGCGCTGGACGGCGACCTGGCAGTCGACGAAGCGCTGGTGCTGAGCCTGCAGCAGTTGATGGGCCTGCACAGCGGCGCCAAGAGTCGCTTCGTGCCGCTGGGCGATGGCCGCTACCTGGCGCTCACACAGGAGCTGCGCGAGCGCCTGGCCGACCTGGCCGCAGTGGCGGAAGCCAAGTCCGGCAAGGACGACCTGACGTCGCTGCGCCTGCCCAAGGTGGCGGCACCCTGGCTGCAGGAACTGGCCGAAGGCAGCCAGCTGACGGTGGACGATGCGTTCGCCCGCCGCCTGGCCGAGCTGGACGAAGCCCGGCGGGTTGTGCCCGCGCTGCCGGCCACGCTGCAGGCCAGCCTGCGGCCGTACCAGGAAGAAGGTTTCGAGTGGGCCATGCGCCTGGCCTCGGCCGGGCTTGGGGCCTGCCTGGCAGACGACATGGGCCTTGGCAAGACGCTGCAGGCGCTGGCGGTGCTGCTGTCGCGCGCATCCAAAGGGCCGGCGCTGGTTGTCGCGCCCACCTCGCTGGTTGGCAACTGGCGCGCCGAGGCGCGCCGCTTCGCGCCCTCGCTCAGCGTGCAGGTGTTTGGCGAAGCCGGGGCAGACCGCACGGCCCAGATTGCGACCGACACCCCCGGCAGCGTGCTGCTGGTCTCGTATGCGCTGCTGCAGCAGGACGCCGAGCGCTTTGCCGCCCGAGAATGGGCCACGCTGGTGATGGACGAGGCCCAGGCGATCAAGAACGCCGCGGCCAAGCGCAGCCAGGCCGTGTTTGCGCTGCAGGCCCGGTTCCGCCTGGCACTTTCAGGTACCCCAATCGAGAACAGGTTGGGCGAATTGTGGTCCGTGATGCGCGCCTGCAATCCCGGTCTGCTCGGCACGATGGCACGCTTCAACGAGCGTTTTGCCGGACCCATCGAGCGCCAGCGCGACAAGACCGCCCAACGCCAGCTGCGCCGCCTGATCGCGCCCTTCATCCTGCGCCGCACCAAGGCCCAGGTGCTGGACGATTTGCCGCCGCGCACCGAGCTGGTCCTGAAAATACCGCTGGAAGCGGCCGAGCAGGCGCACTACGAAGCCTTGCGGCGAGACGCATTGGTCGCGGCAGAGCGCAGCCTCTCGGGCGACGCCATCGGCCAGGCCCAGTTCAACATCCTGGCCGGGCTGACGAAGCTGCGCCGGGCCGCCTGCGACCCGCGCCTGGCAAGCCCGCACCTGAGCCTGGTCGGTGCGAAGGTCAAGGCCTTTGGCGAGCTGGCCGCCGAACTGGTCGCCAACGGTCACAAGGCGCTGGTCTTCAGCCAGTTCGTCGACTTCCTGACGCTGCTGAAAGCGCCACTGGACGAAGCCGGCATCGCCTACCAGTACCTGGACGGCAGCACGCCCGCGGCCGAACGCATGAAGCGCGTCGACGCTTTCCAGGGCGGGCAGGGCGAGCTGTTCCTCATCAGCCTGAAAGCCGGCGGCTTCGGCCTGAACCTGACGGTGGCCGACTACGTGGTGATCGCCGACCCCTGGTGGAACCCCGCCGCCGAAGACCAGGCCAGCGGCCGCGCCCACCGCATCGGCCAACAGCGCCCGGTGACGGTCTACCGCCTGGTGGCCGAAGGCACGCTGGAGGAAAAGATCCTCACGCTGCACCGCGACAAGCGCGAACTCGCGGACCTGCTGCTAGAAGGCCAGGAAACCACCGCACTGCCCAGCGCAAACGAACTCATCGCCTTGATGCGCGAAGACAAGGAAGAACCGGGGGCATGAAATACTTTCCGCGAGCTTCGCGGAAGGCTCAGAACCTGAGCTAGAATCTAAGGCTTCACCCGGTGACCACGGGTGCACCTATCAGGAGAGGTGGCAGAGTGGTCGATTGTACCTGACTCGAAATCAGGCGTACGGAAACGTACCGAGGGTTCGAATCCCTCCCTCTCCGCCAAAAGTCGATGAAACACGGGGCCTTGCGCCCCGTTTTCATTTCCTACCTACATATCTACCTACAAGGCTGAGTCCGCTTCAGCATTGTTTGACTTGTAGCGTGGTAGCGACGGACTAAAGAGCTGGTAACCACTTTCAAATGGAAGTGAGCGCTGCGTCGCGCAGTTCCAACAGACATCCCGTCGCCCTGTGCTTGCACTCCGCCCATTCACATTGTTGGCGCCGACCGGAAACTGAGCGGCTCAGTTTCCGGTCGGCGCCAACAGCGCTGGCTGCCGACGGCGCGGTGGTCGGATCGGTCAGCGGTGGGTGCATCGAGGACGATCTCCTGCATCGGCTGGTGACTGGCCGCACTGCCTGGCGCCAGCCGGATGAAGCCGCCCGCACCTTCATGCGCTACGGCGTCAACTCGGACGAAGCGCGGCGCTTCGGCCTGCCTTGTGGCGGCACGCTCGAACTGCTGGCGGAGTTCGACCCTGCTGTCGAGCCGCTGCAAGTGCTTGTCGACGCACTCGCCGAGGGGCGACTCGTTCGCCGCACGGTTCGCTTGATCGACGGCTCGGCGTCGCTGGCCGACAGGAGCGCGCCGGAGGCCTTGCAGCTCAATGCGGACTTCGCATCGCAGACCTTCGGCCCCGGTTACCGCATGCTGCTCATCGGCGCGGGGCAGCTGGCGGAGTACCTGGCCACGATGGCGCTCTTCAACGGTTTTGCAGTCACCGTCTGCGACCCCCGGCGCGAGGACCTTGGTTCGTGGAGCGTGCCGGGCGCGCGGATCGTGACGGACATGCCGGACGACGCCGTCGTCGCCTTCCGCCCGGACCGGCGCACCGCCGTCATTGCGCTGAGCCACGACCCGAAGCTCGACGACCTCGCGCTGATCGATGCCCTTGCGACCCAGGCGATGTACATCGGTGCCATCGGAAGCCGGCGCAACAGCCTGGCGTGCAGGCAGCGTCTTGGCGAGCACTTCAACGTCGGGTCGGAAGCGAGAGTTCGTGAAGATTTGATCTGACGGCAGATCCAGGCCCGAGGGCTCGGTCGGGTTATTCAAGGTGAAAGGCGCACGCCTGCACAGGCCGCGGCAGCCGCAGCCGGCAGGCCGTGTGCATGGGTTCAACCGCGCGGGGCAGCAGCATCAAGTTCGGCAAATTCCTCGTCGCTGAGTGTGATCGCCGCGGCGGCCACGTTTTCCTCCAGGTGAGCCATCGTGCTCGTGCCGGGAATGGGCAGGATCACGGAGCTGCGCTTCAACAGCCAGGCCAGTGCGATCTGGCCGGCCGTGGCGCCCTTCGCCTTGGCGAGCGCGTCCACCGCTCCGCCGGGTTTGACGAGAGCGCCCGCCGCCAGCGGGAACCAAGGGATGAAACCGATCCCGTTCGCCTCGCAGTAGTCGAGCACGTCCTCATCCGCCCGGTCGGCCAGGTTGTAGCGGTTCTGCACCGTTGCCACTGGGAAGTACTTGCACGCCTCTTCGATGGCCTCGACCGGCACCTGGCTCAGGCCGGCATGCCGAATCAGGCCTTCGTCGATGAATTCGCGGATGGCGCCGAACTGCTCTGCACGCGGCACCTTCGGGTCGATGCGGTGGAGCTGCCAGAGGTCGATCTGTTCGAGCTTCAGCCGTCGCAGGCTCATGTAAACGCACTGGCGCAGATAGGCGGGGTCGCCGATCACCGGCCAAGATGGGCTGGTGGCGTTGCCGGGGTAGCGCACGAGACTGCCCTTGGTTGCGATCTTGATCCTACCGTGAGGGTGCAGTGCCTCGGCGATGAGCTGTTCGCTGACGAACGGTCCGTAGCTGTCGGCCGTGTCGATCAGATCGACACCGATCTCCGGCAGGCGCTTCAGAACGCGGATCGCCTCGTCGCGGTTCTCCGGTTCGCCCCACACGTTGGGTCCGGTGATGCGCATCGCGCCGAAGCCCAGGCGGTTGACCGTCAGATCGCCGCCAATGGCGAACTGACCGGCAAGGCTGGCATCAACTTTCATCTTGATTCTCCGGTAGTTAATTTTCTGTGCACGACTGATCAGGCGTCAGGGACGCGGGCGTCGCGCAGAGGACGAAGAACGCAACTGGCGCGGACAGCGAAGCGAGCAGCCCGCGCCGGAATCGATTGCCCCTTGCCGGTGGCGACATCCAGCGACCAGAACACACCACCCACCGCAAGCTTGCGGGTTGGGTGAAGTCACAGGAGTTTCTCTGGGGTGATCGGTAGATCGCGGATGCGCTTGCCGGTGGCGTGATACACAGCATTGGCGATGGCGGCCGGAATGCCGACCATGCCCAACTCTCCCATGCCTTTGACCCCCAGTGGATTGACGATGGTGTCGTCTTCTTCCACAAAGATGGTCTCGATGGCGTGGATGTCGGCGTTCACCGGCACGTGGTAATGCTGCAAGTTGGCTGTCATGAAGCGGCCCGTGCGGTGATCGACTTCGGTGGCTTCCTCCAGCGCCATCCCGATGCCCCAGACCACGCCGCCGATCTCCTGGCTGTGCGAGGCCAGCGGGTTGAGGATCTTTCCGCAGGCGGTGATCTCGATCACCCGGGTCACCCGCATCGTGCCCAGGTCGGGATCGACCTTCACCTCGACGAACTGGGCGCCGTGGGCGAGTGAGGCGTACTTTTCTCGTTCGGGTGATGGGGTCGAGTTAAAGACTTCGGTGATCTCGTTGGTACCGGTGCGCCGCATGACCTCGGCAATGTCGACCGCGCGCGAAGGATCGCTCTTGGAGCGCAGGCGGCCATCGAGCATCTCGACGTTTTCGGCAGCGATGCCGCTCAGCGGCGAGGCGGCCTCGCGGTTCGCCAAATCCAGCAGCTTGGCGGTGATCGTCAGCGCCGCGCCGCGCACGGCAGACCCGACGCTGGACGTCGTCCACGAGCCGCCTTGCGCCGGGGCCTGAGGCTGGCGTGTATCACCCAGCTCGAATTTCACCTGATCCATCCGAAGGCCCAGGAACTCCGCCGCGATCATGGTCATCACGGTGTAGGTGCCGGGTCCGATGTCGCTGGTCGCGCTGGCAACGCTGGCGGTTCCGTCGGCGCGGTAGGTGACCTTGGCGCTCGCAGGCATCTGCATCGCGCCCCACACGCTCGACGCCATGCCCCAGCCCACCAACAGCTTGCCGTCGCGCATCGAGCGCGGCTCAGGGTTGCGGTTCTTCCAGCCGAACTTCTCCGCGCCCAGGCGGTAGCACTCGCGCAGGGCCTTGCTCGAGAACGGCTTGCCGCTGACCGGATCGACCTCGGCGTAGTTGATCAGGCGCAGTTGCAGCGGATCGATCTTTAGCGCATAGGACAGCTCATCCATCGCGCTTTCCAGCGCGAACATGCCGCTGACCGCCCCGGGCGCGCGCATCCAGGTCGGCGTGGGCAAGTCGGTGGCTGCCACCTTCAGCGGCATGTCCAGGTTCGCGCAGGCATAGACCTGTTTGAGAAAGCCGGTGGTGTTGTCCGAGAACGCCTCGAAGGACGAGGTGTTGTGAAACGCTTCCTGGACGATGGCCTGCAACTTGCCGCTGCGGTCCGCGCCCAGCGCGACCTTCTGGATCGTCTGCGGCCGGTAGCCGTGGCCGGTGAACATCTGCGTGCGGGTGAAGACCACCTTGACCGGACGCCGGAGTTCGCGCGCGGCCATGGCGGTCAGCGAGGGGTAGTAGTTGGGCTTGAGCGATGAGCCGAAGGCACCACCGACGAAAGGCGACACCACGCGGATGTTCTCGGCCGGCACGGCCAGGCCTTCGGCCAGGTGTTTCTGCACGCCGTAGACGTTCTGTGTCTTGTCGAAAATCGTGAGGTTCTCACCTTCCCAGAACGCGATCGCCGCATGCGGCTCCATCGGATTGTGGTGGTTGATCGGGATGTGATATTCGGCCTCTACTTTGACCTCTGCCGACTTCAGCGCGCCGGCCGGGTCGCCGCGTGGCAGCGTGTTCTGCGGTATCGGCATGGCGCGGCCCAGCACTGTCTGCAACTCGGTGACGTGCGGCTCGGTTTGATAGGTGGCCTTGACCAGCCGTGCGGCATGGCGCGCCTGCTCGTAAGTTTCGGCGACCACCAATGCGATCGGCTGGCCGTTGAAGAACACCCGATCCGACTGCAGCGGCCAAGACCACTGCGGCGGCGCACTGGCCGCTGGCGCCTTGCCCAGGCGGCCAGCGTTCAGATGGGTGAATACGCGCACCACGCCCGCTGCGTTCTCGGCCTCGCGGGCATCGATCGCGGTGATCCGACCTTTGGCCACGGTGCTCAGCACGATGAAGCCGTAGGCCACATGCGGGACCTGGAACTCGGCCGTGTATTTGGCCTTGCCCGTGACTTTGGCGATCCCGTCCACGCGGGTCATTTCTTTCCCAAGATAGCGTGCCATGGCAGTTCTCCTTGTGCTCAAGCCAGTTTCGCGGCGCGCATCAGCGCACGCACAACGGATCGTTGTCCCAGTTCCACCTTGTAGGCGTTGTGGGCCAGCGGGCGGGCATCGCGCAGCGCGGCTGCGGCAGCCTGGCGGAACGTGTCTTCGGTGGCTCGGCGACCGACCAGCTCGGCCTCAGCCTCGGCGCTGCGCCAGGGTTTGTGGGCGACGCTGCCCAGCACCACACGCGCCTGGCGGATGGTGCCGCCGTCGAGTTGCAGCGCGGCGGCGACAGAGACCATCGCAAAGGCGTAGGAGGTTCGATCGCGCACTTTGAGGTAGTGGGAGTTGCGTGCGAACTCTGCTGCCGAGACCGGCAGTTCGATGGCGAGGATCAATTCGCCATGTTCGAGGTTGTTGTCCCGCTGCGGGGTGTCGCCCGGCAGGCGATGGAAATCGGCAATCGGGATCAGCCGCTCGCGCCCGTCCGTCGTATGCACACGCACGTTGGCGTCAAGCGCATACAGCGCGTTGGCCATGTCGCCCGGATAGGTTGCCACACAGGCCTCGCTCCAGCCGAGGACGGCGTGGATCTTGTTCAGTCCCTCGCGCGCACCGCAGCCGGTGCCGGGCTCGCGCTTGTTGCACGGCGTTGCGGTGTCGTAGAAGTAGTTGCACCGAGTACGCTGCAGGAGGTTGCCGCCGTTGGTGGCCATGTTGCGCAACTGCCCCGAGGCACCCGCGACGATGGCCTGGGTCAGCAGCGGATAGTTCTCGCGGATCACCGGATGGTTGGCGGTCTCGGTGTTGGTCGCCAGCGCACCCAAGGACAGGCCCGCGCGGGTACGCTGGATCTGCCGCAGCGGCAACTGGCGGATGTCCACCACACGGGTGGGCCGCTCCACGTCTTCCTTCATCAGGTCGACGAGATTGGAGCCGCCCGCGAGGAACTTCGCGCCAGGCACGCTCGCGACTGCGGCTGCGGCCGATGCGGCATCGGCCGCCCGTACGTACTCAAACGGTCTCATGGCCATCCTCCTTGCGAACGGACGCCAGTTGCGTCTCGGTGGCGAATTGCCAGGTCTGGGCGGTCTGGCGTCCCGAGTGCACCTCCTGCACCGCGGCAACGATGCCGGGGTAGGCGCCGCAGCGACAGATGTTGCCGCTCATGCGCTCCTTGATTTCCTCGTCGGTGAGGCGTGTCGTGGTCTTGCTGACGTCGGCCGTGACATGGCTGACATCTCCGCGGCGTGCTTCGCCCAGCATGCCGACGGCCGAGCAGATCTGGCCCGGCGTACAGTAACCACACTGAAAGCCGTCGTGCTTGATGAAGGCGGCTTGCACCGGGTGCAATTGATTGCCCTGGGCCAGCCCCTCGATCGTGGTGACTTCTCGCCCTTCGAGCGTTGCTGCCAGCGTGAGGCAGGACAGGACGCGCTCGCCGTCCACCAGCACCGTGCAAGCGCCACACTGGCCTTGGTCGCAGCCTTTTTTCGATCCGGTCATTGCCAGGCGTTCGCGCAAAGCGTCGAGCAGCACCACGCGAGAATCAATTTCCAGGGTCTTCTGCACGCCGTTGACCTGGAAGGTCACGTTGACGACGTTCTGCGCTTTGATCAACGCCGTTGCGGCGCCTTCGGCAAGCGGCATCTGCGCCAACGCGGCCTCTTGGGCCAGCAGGTTTGCCGCGAACAGGCCGACGCCGCCCGCGGCGGAGCTCATCATGAAGGTGCGGCGCGACTGGCCGACACCGTCCAGATCGGGCATTTCGCTCAGAAGCGCCGCTTCATCGGCGCTGAGCTCAACCGGTGGGTCGGTCTCGATGGGATGTTTCATCGTGGGTTCCTTTCCTTCGGGCTAAATGGCGTTGGCGGTTTGGCCGGGACAAAACTTGCGCGGGATGGGATCGCGGGCGCGTGCGTGTCGTGTCGATTGCAGGTGCGCGCCTTACTTCTCCTTGGCGCCAGTGGCACGGTGGGACTGCGCATCGGCGGCGTTGTGCTCCCACCATGGCGCGAACGACTGTGCGCCGCCGTCCAGATGGACGGGCTGGCCGATCTCTGGCGTCCACAGCGCATAGCCGCGTCCCTTGCTGGCAGCCGCGATGCGTTTGAAGGGATCGTCCCAGTCGTGGGGCGCGATGGAAAAGCGGCCCACATGCCCCGGCATCAGCACGCGCGTGCGCAGGTCCTCGGCTGCCTGCGCGGCCTGCTCCGGGTTCATGTGGACGCTCGCCCAGCGGGGGTCGTACTGACCAGCGTCTAGCGCCACCCAATCGAAAGGGCCGAGCTGCTGGCCGATTTGAGCGAAATGCGGCCCGTAGCCCGAGTCACCGCTGAAAAAGAGGCGGCGCTCGGGAGACACCAGAGCGAATCCGACCCACAGCGACTGGTCGCGGGTCAGGGTGCGCCCGGAGAAATGCCGGGCCGGCGCGATGTGGATCTGCACCTGCGGGGTCAGCGCGATCACCTCGTTCCAGTCGGCCTCGCGCACGGTGGCCAGGTCGTAGCCCCAAGCCTCGAAATGCGCCCCCACGCCCAGCCCGACGATCACCTTCTTGACCTTGGACTTGAGGGCCAGGATGGATGGGTAGTCCAGATGGTCATAGTGGTCGTGGCTGATCAGCAGCGCATCGATCTCGGGCATGTCGTCGGCCGCGTAGATGCTGGTGCCCTCGAACGCTCGGTTTGCCGCCGGTAGGGGCGCGGCATTGGTGCTGAAGACCGGATCGATCAGGAAGCGCTGTCCATCCAGTTGCACAAAATAAGAGGAGTGGCCCAGCCAGACCACCAGGTCCTGCGCAGGATTGAGCGCCTTGAGGTTGGTCTTGATGGCGGGAATGGCGCCCGGCGGACGGGGCTGGCCCTTCTTCCCAAGGAGAGTCTCCTTCCACATCGACAGTTCGGACTGATCTGTCGTCTTCATGGGCGTGTCGATCTGGTTTCGGAACATGCCATCGGCAAGGTTGGGCGAGTGTTCGATGCGTGTCAACCGTTCGCCGCTGGGAAGTTCCCCGAACACCGGTTGCTGAAAATAGGCGAAGACACCGACGACGCCCAGGACGGCGACGCCGACACCCGCCTTGATGACGCGGGACCAGAGTTCTTTCATGCTTATGTACCTTGTGCGGGTGTCACGCGAATCAGGGCGCCGTTCGGGGCATCGGTCAGCACCATGACCGCGCCGTCCCGGGCGACATCGACATCCCGGATGCGGCCCTGGCCTTGCAGGTAGCGGGCCTCGCCCGTGACGCGCCCGCCGTTCAGGGTCAGCCGCACCAGCGCTTGGCCGGCCAGGCCGCCGATCAGCAGATCGCCGTGCCATCCGGGAAACAGCGTGCCTTGGTAGAACGCCATGCCGCTGGGCGCGATCACTGGGTCCCAGTAGTAGATCGGCTGCTCCATGTCCCTGCGTGCCGTCAGCCTGTCGCCGATGGCGCGGCCGCTGTAGTCGAGGCCGTAGGTGATGACTGGCCAGCCGTAGTTCCGCCTAGCTTGCGGCTGGTTCAATTCGTCACCGCCAAGCGCCCCATGCTCCACCGTCCAGAGCTTGCCGTCCGGCGCTAGCGCGGCCGACTGCACATTGCGATGCCCGTAAGACCAGACTTCGGGCTGGCCGCCCGGAATCGACGGATTGCCTGCGGCAGCACCGCCTTGCGGATCTATGCGCAGCACCTTACCGATGTGCGTGCCGGGATCCTGCGCCAGCGCGCGCGCCTCATAGCGATCCCCGGTCGTCACGAACAGCATGCCGGCGCGGTCGAAGACCAGCCGCGAACCGAAGTGGGCCGTGGAGTTCCTGGCCGGGTTCTGCCGGAAGATCACCCGGACGTCCGTGATCCTGTGATCGTCCCTGGACAGCACACCCGTTGCCACAGCGGTCGCGTTGGCGCCGCCGTCACGCGGCTCGGCATAGCTCCACCACAGACGGCGTGTCCGCGCGAAGTCGTCACGGACCACCACGTCGAGCAGTCCGCCCTGGCCCCGGGCGTCCACAGCGGGGAGGCCGGTGATCGGCTCGGACACCTTGCCGTCGGCGGTGATCAGCCGCAGCCGGCCCGGGCGCTCGGTCACAAGCCAACGGCCGTCGGCTAACTGGGCCATGCCCCAGGGATGCACCAGACCGTCGGCGACGACCTGCGAGTTCAGCCGGACGTCCGCATCGAGGATCGGCGCACGGGTCTGGCCTTCAAAGGCGGGGCGCTGGTCCTTCGCATTCGGCGCGCGGGCGTTGAAGTCCTGCGCCTGCGCAGCTCCTGCGGCAAAGGCCAGCAGCGAGATGGCAGCAACAAGATGCCCGGTCAGGGCGGAACGTCGAGCTTGCTTCTTCATGGGCACCTCTCATCAGGTTCTGACATTGCCTCTTGGGGAATCGCTGATCGGCCGGGGGCACGAGCCCGCCAGCCTGGTACCGGTGGCGCGCGCCAGTTCCGCCAGCAGCAGGTCCTGGAACCGGGTGTCGTTGACGGCGGGGTGCGGCTCCTGGCGCCGTTGGTGGTGCCAATAGCTGCCGCTGTTCAATACCTCGGGATCGTCGCTGGTCGCAAGCCATTCCTGGGTCAGGTGGCCCAGTCTCGGGTCGTCGGGCGTGCTCGGGCCACCCATGTTGGTCGGCACCCAGCCCGGATCGACGGCGTTGCTGTACACCTCGGGCCACAGCCGTGCGACGGCCGCTGCCAGAGTGGTCACGAACAACTTGCTGTCCGAGTAGCAGCCGGTGGATGTGCGGCCGGTCCAGTCCATGCCGGCCAGGCTAGCGCGTCCGCCCCGGTGCATGCTGCTGCTCAGGTAGATCAGGCGCTTGGGGCGCTGGATGAGGGACGTGAGCAGGTACGGTGCGACGACGTTGACAACCAGCAGTTGGGCGCCATTGGGGATGCCCACGTTGTGGACGACGGCATCCATTGCGCCGCTCGCATTGACCTGGCGGGCAAGATCAAGAATCTGCGCAAGATCGGACAAATCACCGACCGTGGCGACGGCGTCCTGGTCCACGAGTTCCTTTACGGCCGACATGCGCCTGCGAGCGCACGTGCACGACGACTGCGTGGCCCTGGCCCAGCCCAGTCCATCGGCCGAGCCGGTAACGAACACGCGGGCCTTGACGCCTGACTTGCTGCCTCGTTGTGCGTTGGGCGTGGAAGTCTCCTTTCCGGAATCCGCCGGTGTGTGTGCCCTGGATGTCGCAGGGTCAAGGGGTGAGCCAGCAATCAATGTCGAACCAAGTCCGGCGCCTGAGGTGAAAAATATTTGACGCTCCACAGGCATGATCCCCCGATCAGGCCGTTAGGCGCCGGATGGCCAGCGGCGGCATACCGTTTTCGGGATGAAGCGGGCGGCAGCCCCTTGCTGAACGCCTTGGCGTGGAACACCATCGCCCCTTGCCCCTTGCCCCTTGCCCCTTGCCCCTTGCCCCTTGCCCCTTGCCCTTTGCCCATGTCACTGGTGACGACGTAGAGGTCGTTTCTGCCAGGCTGGTGCGGGTCAGGTTGTGGCCGCCATCGTGTCCGGGCAGCAGCACCTGACCGATGGGAATGCCGTTGCGGTTGAGGGCCAGCAAGTGGCCCTGCCCGTAGATCGCCGCGCACACGTTGTCGTCGGCATCTGCACGCATCAGAGTCTGGGGCCGGGCCGACGAAGTCGTAGGCGATGGTCGAGCTGATCGGCGCGATGGTGGTCGCGTCGGCCAGTTCGATCCGGTGCAGCAGGTTGCGGCCGAACTCGGTCGCCCACAGCGTCTTGCCGTCGGGGCAGAGCGCCAGGCCATTGGCCATTGCCAAGTTGGGCAGCACGGGTTCGATGGTCGCCAGTCCTGCGCGGCGTAGTACACACCGCCCCTGGATTCGGTCGCGGTGCTCTTGAAATAGGTGAAGTAGAAGTCGCCGCGCGCGTCGAACACCAGGTCATTGGGCATGTACCCGGCCACGGGCGGCACGATGATCTGCAGGCCCGAGCCGCCCGGATTCGCCGAATAAATCGCGCCGCGTCGGTTCGGAATGCCCAGAGCCGCGATGAACGGGCGCCCGTTCGGATTGAAAGCCAGCCCGCCCGGCGACAGCGTGTCCAGCGTGACGACGGTGGACAACTGCTGATCCGGGGTCAGGCGCAGAACGCGTCGCTCGCTCACGTCGCAGAAAAGCAGATTGCAGCTGCGGTCGAAGATCGCCCCTTCGAGGAGCAACCCCTCGTTGGACACCTTGAACCAGGGTTCAGCCACGGCTGTCTGCAATGCGCGCTCAGATGCCGGGATCGGCACCACACTGCGCGTATGCATGTCGAAGGCCGGTTCAGCGAACCTGCGCTGCGCCGAGGCTGCCGACACGTGGCCCAAGCCGATGACGACAAAGGCCGCGCGTACCTTGGCATCCGGCCGGTCGCCGCTCTCGCGCATCGCTTCGCGGAAAGATGCCGTCGTCATGGCACGGGCCCTACCAAGGTTGGTTCGAGGGGCCGACCGTGAACTCATTGATCGTCGTGTCGTCGGGCTGGTCGATCGCGAAGGCCACGACGTTGGCGATCCGATCCGGGGAAATGCCGAACTTGTCGTAGATGCTTTGCATCTGGTCGAGCGACGCTTTGTCGCTGAAGGTCGACAGCAGCTCGGTATTGATTGCAGCCGGGTAGATCGTCGCGGTGCGGATGTTGGAGCCCTCCATGGCGGACTCCATGCGCAGGACTTCCATGAAGTCGCGCAGGAACCATTTGGTGCCGCCATAGACGGCACCACCCGGATAGGCCTTGAGCCCCGCCACCGACGAGGTGGCAATCACGTGCCCGGACTTCTGCGCCAGGAATTCGGGCAGTACGGCGGCCACGCCATTGAGCACGCCCTTGACGTTGACATCGACCATCTGATGCCACTCGTCGGTTTTGAGCGCGGACAGCGGCGAGTTGGGCATCAGGCCGGCATTGAGAAAAATGGCGTCCACGCGGCCGAACCTGTCCTTGGCCAACTTGACGATGGCATCGTTCTCGGACTGTCGGGTGACGTCCAGTTCCTGGTACATCGCCTGGCCGCCATGCGCCTGGATCTCGTCGGTGATTCGCTGCAGGTTGGCTGCGCGCCGCGCGCCGAGTACGACCTTGGCGCCTTTGCTCGCGAGCAGTTTGGCCGTGGCCTCGCCGATGCCGGAAGAGGCGCCGGTGATGATGACGACTTTGTCTTTGATCATGATGTTCTTCCGCTTTCCTTCTATGTGCCGGCAACGCATGCCGGCGTGACCACCAGTACACAGTGAATCCGCCGTCAACGGCCAGGGCCTGGCCGTTGACGAAGGTCGAGCCCGAACGGGCCATGTGAGCGATCCTTGATCGGTTGGATCAGCCCTTGAGGTGCTTGCCGAAGAAGTCGGTGATCTTGTCGAAGGGAATCTTGTCCACGCGGTCGTACAGATCAATGTGGCTGGCGCCCGGGATGATCACCAGCTCTTTGGGCTCTGCGGCGGCCGCATAGGCGGTCTGGGCGAAATAGAGCGAATGGGCCTTCTCGCCGTGCACGAACAGGATCGGACGCGGCGAGATCTCCTTGATGTAGGTCAGGATCGGCATGTTCATGAACGACAGCGGCGTGGTGACCGTCCAGGCGTTGCCGGAGTTGACCGCGCGCGGGTGGTAGCCGCGCGGCGTCATGTAGTAGTCGTGGTAATCGACCATGAACTGTGCGTCGCCGGGCTTGACGTCCTTGTTGTAAGGCGGCTGGTAGGCCGGTTTCCCATTCGCGGCGTCCTCCCAGCGCTGCCGGCTCAGCTGCTCCAGCGTCTGCGTGCGCTGCGCAGGGGTCACGACGTCGTTGTAGCCCTTGGACATGACGCGGGTCATGTCGTACATGGTGCTGGCGACGACAGCCCTGACGCGCTTGTCGGCGGCCACGGCGTTCAATGCCATGCCGCCCCAGCCGCAGATGCCGATAACGCCGATGCGCTCGCGATCGACGTAGGGCTGTAGGCCGATGAAGTCCACCGCCGCCATGAAATCCTCGGTGTTGATGTCCGGCGAGGCGACGTTGCGCGGCTCGCCGCCGCTTTCCCCGGTGTAGGAGCCATCGAAGGCCAGTGCCACGAAGCCGCGCTCGGCCATGATCTGCGCGTACAGACCCGAGGACTGTTCCTTGACCGCGCCAAACGGACCGCCGACGACGATCGCCGCCAAGCGCTGGGTCGCGCGGTTCTTCGGCAGATACAGGTCAGCCGCGAGGGTGATGCCGTAGCGGTTCTTGAAGGTGACCTTTTGGTGATCTACCTTATCGCTCTTTGGGAAGAGCTTGTCCCATTCACGCGTCAGCCGCAGGCCGCCCGACTCGATCATGGCCGATGAAGTTTGCGCCAGCGCCGTCTGGCCACCGAGGGCCACTGACAAGCCGGCAAGGATCGAGCCTTGGACCACGCCCTTGAGGGCTGTCCTCCGTTTGAGGTTCTCGATGTTCAGGGTAGCTTCGTTCATGACGTTCTCTATTACGTGATTGATGGATCTGGCCGGCAGGTCGGTTCCTTTTGCCCTCACGAGTGAGGGTCAGCGGTACGCTTCCGGTCTGCCGCCGTCGGTGTCGGGCTGGCTGATGCCCAGGTTGAGGTTGGCGTACTGCTGGGGGTTCTTCACAAGTTCGGCCACGAAGCGGCCGATGCTCGCGCGTGAGGTTTCCGTGCCCTTGTAGGTCTCGCCCTTCCGGGTCAACTGGAACGCTTCCGTTGGCTTGTTGGTCAGCCAGACCGGGCGCAGGACGGTGTAGGCCAGCCCTGATTGCTCGGCAATCTCTGCCGTCTTAAAGTTGATCGGGCGGTACTGGCCGACCATGCTCTTGTCCCAGGCATTGAAGGCTGGAGGCAGTTCACCGTAGATGCCACCGGCACTGATGACGACGATGTGGCGCGCGCCAACTTCTCTCATGGCCTGCACGATGTTCGCGGTCTTGGCGCCCAGGTCCATGCCACCCATGGTGCTGACGACAATCTCCTGCCCACGGATCGCGCGCATCAGGTCTGCGAGGGAAGACGAATCGCCCTCCACGACATTCACCCGACCGCTCTGCATGTGCTGCAGGCGGCTTGCGCGGCGCAAGAAGAGGGTCAGCTTCACGTCCGCCTGTTCCAGCAGACGGGGGATGATTTCCTGCGACGTGCTTCCGTTGGCGCCGATCAGAATCACGTTCTTCATGGTTGAGTTGGCCTGTTTGCATTCGTTGCGTTCGCTCGCTCGCTCACCCGGATGAGAATTGAGCTTCGCGGACTTGGGTTCTTTGGATCAGGATGGCTGGCTGTGCACCCGGTAGCGCAGCCACAGGGTGCTGTTTTTTAGCGCCTTCACGTCGATCAGCGTGAACGAGCGAGGCTTGACTTGAGAAAACGGCGCCCGGGCCGTGAACAGACCCGGAGCAGCGGGCGATGCGTCGGAGACGGGACACAGCAGGAGGCTCAGTTCATCGACCAGGCCGTCCTGCACATATGACCAGTTCAGCACGCCGCCGCCGCCGATCATCACGCGCTCCATGCCGAACAGCGTCACCAGCTTATGCAGGGCCAGGGCGTTGTCCGGCTGGTCGTTGCCGGCGATGACGTAGGAGATACCCAGCCGCCTCAGCAAGTCCTTGTAGGCGTTGCCGGCCCGCTCGGTCAGTACCGAAACCACGTGCGACCGGACACCGCCATAATCGACGTGGTTCTCCTCCCACCCCAAGCGGCCGGCAGGGTCCAGCGCCACGTAGTACATGGGCGCATTCGCCTCTGCCACGAAGTCGCCTTCGGGAACCAGGGCCGCAGATTCGTTCAGGTCGGGCTTGCGGTAGCGGGTAAAGTTGTCGTCGGTCGAAACGCGGCCATTCAGGTAGCCCCGAATGTTCAGCACCTGCTGCTCGGCATGCAGTGCCAGTTGCTCGTACAGGAGCGCTGCCGAATCGAACTCGGGCAGTGCAATGTTGTGGATTCGTCCGTCCAGCGTCGTCAGCGTATGGATCACGACGTAGGGCTTGTTCAAGGTGGTTGCCAACATCGGTTCGTCCTCTATTCCTTGGAGAACTCGATTCGTGTGCCGCCGCTGCCGAGCGCCTGGGCCAGGCCGGAGGGATCGTCCACGCGGCCGAGGCGCGTGTAGGAATAGGAGGAGCTGAAGGTCAGGTAAAAGACGACCAGCGTCCTCGATCCGTACAGCATGAGGTCGCCGCTGCGGATCGTGCCGGGTCGGCTTGCATTCGTTGGCAGCGACTTCAACAACTCCCCATGCTTCTCGTTGCCGTTGAGGTCGGCCATGTTGATCGACAGTGGCAGCATCGCGGCAAGCTCGCGAGCTGCTTCGGTGTCGGCCAGGGTGATGGTGAAGTGGCGTTCGCCGACGGTCATCTGCATGCGGGGTTCCTCCGGTTGGACAGTGGCCGTGGCAGCGGCGGTATGCGTGCCCGATGCGCCGGGCTGGGCGGCGTCGCATCCAGTCAGCATGAGCAGACCGCACAAGAGGCCCAGGGTGCGCATGGCCGACAAGCCATGCCCAGGCAGGTGTTCACTGACCGTCCGACTGCGGTCTTTGTGAAGGACATCGAGGTTCATGGTCATGGGGTCTCCTGGTTGGAGGTGGCGATTCAGGCCGCTTGCCGGGCTTGCGCGCGCGGGGTCGTGAAAGCCAGGGAGGCAGCGGGCAGCAGCACGGCCGTACTCGCCACGAAGGTGCTCCGGTAGCCGGTTGCGTCGAACAGCTGACCGCCGACGCTCGCGCCCAGCGCGATGGGCAACTGGATCACAGCCACCATCCGGCGGAACTCCTGTGAAGGTACAGACGAATCGCCATCCGAGGCATGGGCCTGGGTGAGCCGCCACCGCATGCCGCCAGCCCGAACGTGTAGTCGACGAGCACGACCGGCGCTTGGCGCCGCAACCATGGCGTGCAAATCGGCAATACCTCTTTTCATGCCAGGATGTTGGCGCAGCAAAGTCAAATTGACTAGCTAATGAATACTTAAAGAGGATATAAGATTAACTAATCAGAAAGCCGTGCGAGACTTTGCACCGTGGTCAAACGTAACCTCAACGATCTCCAGTACTTCGTGACGGTAGCGCGCGAAGGCAGTTTCACGCGCGCAGCCTCGCTGCTGGGTGTCACTCAATCGGCGCTCAGCCAGGCCATCAGCGGCCTGGAGACGCGCCTGGACATCCGTCTGCTCACGCGCACCACGCGCAGCGTGTCGCCCACCGCCGCCGGCGAGCGACTGCTCAACGCCATCGGCCACCGATTCGACGAGATCCATGCCGAACTGGACGAGCTGACGGAAATGCGGGACAAGCCGGCCGGCACGGTTCGGATCACCTGCGGCGAGCACGTCCTGCGGACCACGCTGCTTCCCAAGCTGACCCCTTTGCTGCTTGAGTTCCCTGAAATCAAGGTTGAGTTCGACATCAACTACGGCTTCAGGGACATCGTGGCGGACCGCTTCGATGCCGGTGTGCGTCTTGGCGACACCATCGACAAGGACATGATCGCGGTGGCGCTCGGCCCGCAGTTGCGCATGGCCGCTGCGGCGTCGCCGGCGTATTTCGCGAAAAATCCCAAGCCCAAGAACCCTCGCAACCTGGTGAAGCACAACTGCATCAACATGCGCATGCAGACTGCGGGAGGTATTTACGTTTGGGACTTCGAGCGCCGCAGCCAGAAGTTGAACGTGCGAGTGGATGGGCAACTCATCTTCAATACCTCGCCTAGCATGGTGGACGCGGCAGTCGCAAGCCTGGGCATCGCGTTTTTGCCCGAAGAAGAGTTTGCGCCGCACCTTGAGAACGGTCGGCTGGTGCGCGTTCTGGAGGACTGGTGTGCCCCATTCCCTGGCTACTACCTGTACTACCCGAGTCGCAAGCAGCCCTCGCATGCGTTCTCGCTGGTTCTTGATGCGCTGCGGTGGACTGCGCCGTCAATCACCAAGAAGCGATAGCCGATTCCGCCCGAGACAGGTATCGCTGTCCGGCCCAAAGAGGGATGGCACAGGGGTCTGCCACGAACGGCGCCGCACCTTAGAGAGACCAGGAAATCAAAGGAAGCCAATGACCTGTGCCCCCGGGCTCGGACCACCCAAGAGGTGCCGCAGATCGTGCAGGCATTTCGTCATGCAGCCCGGTGTGCCGTCGAGGCCGGCCCGGATGGCGTCGAGATCCACGGTGCGAACGCCTACCTGATTCATCAATTCCTTGCACCCCGCGCCAACGCGCGCAGCGACGAATACGAAGGCAGCATTGCGAATTGCACTCGCTTCGCTGTCGAGGTTGAAACGCAATGCCAAAAATCATGCCCAAGGCCTCGAATTCGTCGATCCATGGCACGCTGCCATCTTTGATGGGCTGTGTGTTCGCCGTGTTTCTCGTCACGGGCGCGGCATTGCCAGCTCTGCCGCTACACATCCATGGAGACCTGGGCTTCAGCGTATTCGCTGTCGGCCTTGTCGCGGGCGCGCAGTTCGCTGCGGCGCTGCTTTGCCGACTGCGGTCCGGGACGGTATCAGATCGGCTGGGGTCCAAGTTTGCCGTGGTGGCTGGGGCTGTGATGGCGGCGCTCGCCGGCTTGCTCTACCTCGCATCGACGATGACTACTGGCGATCCCGCGTGGTCGATCGCGATCCTGCTGGCAGGCCGCGTGCTCTTGGGGGGCGCTGAGAGCTTCATCATGATCGGTGCGCAGAGCTGGTGCCTTGCTCTCGCGGGTCCGGGTCAGGTAGGCAAGATGATCGCGTGGATCGGCACAGCGATGTTCGTCGCCTTGGCCCTGGGTGCGCCTCTTGGGAGCTTTCTGTATTCGAGACTTGGTTTCGCTTCTATTGGGTGGGCGACACTTCTTGGCGCCGTGGCGACATGGCTGCTGGTCGTCTTCGTTCCGGCGACCCGGCCTGCAACGCAAAGCCGAGGGACAGCCAGACAGGTGCTCAAGGCGGTTTGGATACCTGGGCTGGCGATGGCATTTTCGAGCGTGGGCTACGGCATCACTACGGCGTTCGCCGTGCTGCTGTTCGTCCAGAATGGATGGCAGCCGGCCTGGCTGTCTTTCACCGCATTCGCGATCGCCTTGGTGGTGGCGCGAGTCTTCTTCGGTCCATTGCCTGATCGCCTCGGCGGCTCACGCACTGCGATGATCTTTATCGTGATCCACAGCGCGGGGCTTGCTCTTATCTGGCTTTCCCCCTACGCGTGGCTTGCTTTTGCTGGATCTGCCATGGCGGGATTCGGCTACGCACTGGTGTATCCGGGCCTCGGTATGGAGGCTGTCTCCCGCGCGCCGACCGAGGCGCGAGGTCTCGCAATGGGTGTCTATACGGCCTTCATCGACTTGGCGCTTGGCTTGTTCGCGCCTCTCCTGGGGCTTCTCGCCAATGTGATCGGAGTGGCGCAGATTTTTCTCATTGCCGCGCTGCTCGCGCTTTGCGCAGTGCCGATCGCTGCGTGGCTGGGGGCCCATCCGGCCCGTGGGGGCACTGCCAGCCTGACGCGTAAAAAATGAGCTGGTGTGCAAAGGCGCGAGGCATTTGCATTTGCATCAGCCGGCATGTTCGGCTAGTACGTCCAGCGGAACGTGCAACGCGCCGCGCGGGTGGCCCGCGCATTCGCAAACAGGTAGCCTGTGGTGCGTCTGCGCATGCCAAATACCTGCACCACGATGGCTACCAGCCGATCCGCGCCAGCACGCATGTCTACCGGCCCGACCGCCATCCACAGCGGGTCAATACGAATCACCGCAGCAGCTCACGCATCCAGACCGCGTAGTCTGCGCTGGCCGCGCGGTCGGCCAACTGATCTTCAGGGCCGTGGCGCTGCGCCGCAGCTCGATGTCGGCCGGTGTTGAGGAAAGCGGGGTCTGTGCCAGCGACACGGGCACGAATTGCAGTGCACGGTAAGCGCGGCCCCAGCACCTTATTGACCGGCCGGGTCCGGCAAAGTCAGACGTCGAGCACGTGGCGCAGCAGTGCGAAGCCGACGCGCCACTTGGTGCCGTCACCCGGGTCGATGGAGGCCGTGCGGTCGTTGATGCGCACGATGGTGCCGATGACGGTTTGCAGGTACTTGTCCTCGAACGCCACCTTCTCGCCGCAACGGAAGTCGTTGCGCGTTGGCTTGGGTGCAGCCGGTGGCGGTGCGAGCTCTTGTTCCCGCATTTGCGCCTGCGCTCTTGCGGTGGCATTGGGCGCCGGCGGCTCGATGGCCGCATAGGGCAGCTTCCACTCGCGCCGCTCGGTCAGGTCCTGCAGCGTGACCTGCGTGTCCCGCATGGCCAGCACCTTGCCCTCTCGCAGGCTGCCGTCGCGCCAGTCCACAAAGCGCACCGTCTGGCCCAGGTGCATGTTCACGCGCACGGCGATGATGCGCCGCGGGTCGGCCAGCATGCGCTCGATCAACGTGTTCAGCTGGTGTGAACGCTGGTCAGGAGCCGCGTCTATTCGCTGGTGAAGCGTCGGATTTGATCTTGAGCTGATCGACCTGTGACAGCAGCGCCTCCTCGCAGGCTTCGTCTGCCAGGTTGAACCAGTGCTGCACGAAGTACATCCTCAGCATGCGCTCCAGCCCGACCGGCGGGCGGCCGTTGCCAGCCTTGGGATAGTGAGGCTCGATCACCTCGCACAACGCAATTCAGGGCACGATTTCTTCCATGGTCGCCAGGAAGGTGTCGCGCCTCGTCGGCTTGCGGTATTGCTCGAATCCTTGGCCTTGATCGGCCGCCATCGCGAGGGTCTGCTGCTTCATCTTCACCTGCCCGTCTGTGCTGACTTGGTACATGCAAACCCCGCGGCAGATTCGACCTTATTCAGCGTTGCCTTAATCGGCGACGCGCTCGACGCGCACGGTGCCGGACGGCAGGACCTGGAGGGCCTTCACGTCACCCAGCAGCCGGCCCAGGCGCACCAGCCCGCTGGCGTGGGGCGCCCCCCGGTAGAAGAACGCCAGGTTGCCCCAGGGCGCGTAATAGGCCAGGTCTCCAGGCGCAGGGGTGAAGCCGGGCTTACCGGCCGCCGCCGCCAGCTTGCCCGGCAGGTAGGCGACCTTCTCTGTGGCCTGGTAGTCCTCCAGCTGCAGCGTCCAATGGCAGCAGCGACAAGAGTTCGGTGGCCACGTCGCTGGCCTCCAGGAGGACGTCGAGGTGGATCTCGCTGCGGTGGATGCGGATCTTCATGGTGGATTCATGGGGTCCTGCGGCCCGGGCCGATGCGACCAGGGCCAGGGGGACCCACCCCAGCGCCGCGACCGCCATGCCGCGCCGGGTGAGGCCTTGGCTGCGAGCGGGATCGCGGTGCGGGACGGGGTGGAAGGGCGTGGTGGGACGAACCGGACAGGCATGGCCGGCTCGCTCAGCGCATCTGCAGCACGATCACGTCGCTGCGGGCCGGGTTGGTCTCTTCGCGCAAGGTCTTCACGTCTTCCTGTTTCACGGCCCCGCCCTGGTTGCCCCACGCGCCGCGCACGTAGGACAGCACGTCGGCAATCTCTTGGTCCGAGAGCTGGTCGCGGAAAGCCGGCATGCGGTACGCGTCCGGCACGCCGGCGGCCACGACGCGAGCCGAACCATTCAACGTCACGTTGATGGCGGACGCTCTGGCCAGCGGCACCACGGAGGAGGTGGCACCGGCCAGCGGCGGGATCCATGGTGCCTGGCCAGCGCCGCTGGCACCATGGCAGGCCGCACATTTCGCGGCGAAGGTCTTCACAGCGCTGGCATTCGCCGCGGAGTCGGAAGATGCCGGGCGCTCGCTGAGGGCCGTGGCAGTGGTGCCGGCATCGCCCGGCAGGGACTTCAGGTAGTACGCGATGGCCCGCAGGTCGTCGTCGGTCATGAACTGGGTGGAGTTATTGAAGGCATCGGCCATGGAGCCGAACACCACGGCATGCGCGTTGCGGCCGACCTTTAGGAACTGCACCACCTCGTCCTCACGCCAGCGACCGAGCCCGGTGGCACCGTCGCCGCGCAAGCTGGGCGCATACCAGCCGTCCAGCAACGCGCCCGAAAGGAACAGCGGGCTGCTCTCGCTCAGCGCCTGCTCGTTCATCGCCAGGCCGCGCGGCGTGTGGCAGCTGCCGCAATGGCCCGGACCTTGCACGATGTAGGCGCCGCGGTTCCAGAGATCGGCGTTCACACCGGCCTTGGCCGGTGCCTTGGGCTGGTAGCTGCCGGATTCGGTGAAGACTGTGTTCCATAGCGCCAACGGCCAGCGCATGTTCAGCGGCCATGGGATCTCGCTGGCCTGGTTCGGCTGCGGGACGGGGCTCACGCCGTGCATGAAGAAGGCGTAGAGGGCCCGCAAGTCATCATCGCCCAGCTTGGCATACGACGGATAGGGCATGGCCGGATACAACCGGTGCCCATCGGCCGCCACGCCCAGGCGCACCGCGCGGTCGAAGTCGGCCAGCGAATAGCGACCGATGCCGGTAGCCTGGTCCGGCGTGATGTTGGTTGCGAAGATGGCTCCCATGGGTGTGGCCATCTTCAGTCCGCCGGCAAAGGGCTTGCTCTGCGGCGTGCTGTGGCAGGCCACGCAATCGCTCAGGCGGGCCAGGTATTCGCCGCGGCGGATCAGCTCTGCCGAAGGAGCCGCAGTGCGTGGATCCCCTGCGGCCTCGGCGTCGAAAGGCGAAGGCGGCGTGCGACGGGCCAACCAAGCCATGCCGGCGGCCAGCACCAGTGCGACCAGCAGCAGCCGGACCAGCATCTTCTTGAAACGGAGCTTGCTCATCGATCGTACGGCTCAGGCCTCGAAGGTGTGGCGCGACAGCGGCATGCTGCGGACAGGTTTGCCCGTCAGCCGGGCGACGGCATTCGCCACAGCCGGCGGCACGGCGGGCAACGGCGGCTCGCCGATTCCGCCCATCTTTTCGCCGCTCTCGACAACCCGGACGTGCACCCGCGGCATGAGGTCGGGCGGCAGGATGGGATAGAGGTCGTAGTTCCTCGCCCGGGGCATACCGTGCTCGTAGACGCTCTCCTCCAACAGCACCTGCGACACCCCCAGCGCCACGGCACCCTTGACCTGGGCTTCAACGATGGCCGGGTTGACGATGCTGCCGGGGTCGATGGCTTCCCAGATGTCGTGCACCCGCACCCGTCCCTGCTTGATCGAGACTTCCGCAATGGCCGCAGCATGGCTGCCGAAGGGCGAGGCCATGGCCACGCCACGGGCCCGGCGCGTACCGTCCGCCGCGGTGAAGGGGCCGCGCTTCCAGCCGCCGGACAGCTCGGCGGCCGCCTTCAGCAGGCGGGTCAACCGTGCGTTGTCCTTCAGCAGGAGCAGCCGCAGCTCGTACGGGTCATGCCCGCCCTTGTCTGCCAGCTCATCGAGGAAGGCTTCGTAGAAGAAGTCGTTCATCGAATTGCCGACCGAGCGCCAGTAGCCTAGCATCATGGGCGTCTGCACGTAGAGCCGCGCCACGCGCCGGTTCGCGATGGCGTAGGCCTTGCCTGCCAGGCCTTCCACGGCGGTTGGGTCCGGTTTCTCGGCGCGCTTGCCACTGAGACCTTCGGTCGGACCTTCGGTGGCACTGATGGCCTCCAGTGCGACCGGCAGGCCGTCCTGATCGAGCCCGGCGCGAAAGCGCACAACGGCCATGGGCCGCACGGTGTCGCGCAGGAACTCCTCCTCGCGGCTCCAAATCAGCTTGATCGGACGCCCGGTAGCCTTCGCCAGCTGGATGGCCTGCGGATACGGGCTGGCTGCCTCGTAGAGGAAATGGCGGCCGAAGAAGCCGCCCAGCACCGGCGAATGCAGCGTGATCTTGTCGGCAGGCAGTCCGGTTTTCTTGGCCATGTCGGCGCGGAACATGTCCGGGGCCTGGTTGGGCAGCCAAACCTCCAGTGTGCCATCGGGGTTGAAACGCGCCAGCGCCGAGGGTGGTTCCAGCTGCGCGTGCTTGACGTACTGGCTGGCATAGGTGGCAGTCACCACGGTCTTCGCGCCCTTGAAGCCGGAGGCGATGTCGCCGGCCACCTCGGCCTCGTCGCCCGCACCGGTCGCGGCCGCGAGCCGCTGCTGGAAGGCCGCGGTCGAGAAATCGGCCGGCATCACGCGCTGGGTGGCCTCGGGCCCGGCTTCGCGCCAGTCCACCTGCAGGGCCTCGGCTGCCCGCTTGGCGTGCCACCAGCGTTCAGCGACGACCGCCATCGCGCCCGGCAGGCGGTGCACCGAGTGCACGCCCTTCATGGCCTCGACCTGCGCCTGGTTGCGCACACTACCCACCGTCATGCCCAGCCGGGGCGCGTGCTGAACGGCGGCATGCAGCATGCCGTCCAGTTTCATGTCGATGGTGTAGAGCACCTTGCCGGTGGACTTCTCGTGCGCGTCCAGCCGCTTGACGGGCTGGCCGATCCAGCGGAATTGCGAACGCTCCTTGAGCTTCACGCTGGCGGGGTCGGGCACCGGCAGGTCCATGGCCTGCGTGGCGAGCTGCCCGTAGGCGAGCGAGCGGCCGGAAGCCGCGTGCACCACCCGGCCCGGCTCGGTGCTGAGCTGTGCGACCGGCACGCGCAGGCGCTGCGACGCTGCTTGCAGCAGCATGGCCCGCGCGAGCGCGCCCAGGCGCCGCATGGTCGGATAGCCAAGGCGCACCGACATGCTGCCGCCGGTGATGCGCATGCCGTTGTCCAGCACAGCGAACTCCTGTCCGGGTGGTGCATTTTCCACGATGAAGCTAGCGGGATCGGCGTCCAGTTCCTCGCCGACGATCTGCGCCATGGCGGTGAAGGTGCCCTGCCCACCTTCGATGAACGGGCTTTGCAGGCGAACCGAGTTGTCCGGCCGGATCTCCAGGAACGCCGGCACTTTCGTGCCGCGCATCGCGGGTGTCGCCGCAGCCTGGGCACGTGCACTGCCCATTGGCAAACCGAAGCCCAGCACGAACGCACCACTCGCCGTACCCGCCGAGCGGAGCAGGAAACCCCGACGCGAGACATTGGTCGGCTCACCGGTCGGGAAGGCATCTTCCGCCGCGGCGTTTGGAAAAAATGGCGTGCTCATGACTGCACCTCGTCCGCAGCGCCGCCGGTCCCGGCCGTACGCGCCACCGAATGGCCTGATAGCAACTCTCCCGCCACTGCGGCGCCCGCCCGCCCTGCCAGGTCATGCACCGCATCGCGAATGGCGTTGTAGGTGCCACATCGGCAGAGGTTGACCATGGCGGTGTCGATTTCCGCGTCCGTGGGACGCGGGTTTTGCTTCAACAGAGACGTGGTGGCCATGACCTGGCCGGACTGGCAGTAGCCACACTGGGGCACCTGATGCACCACCCAGGCCTGCACCACCCGCTGGCCCACCGCATCCTGCTCGATGGCCTCGATGGTGGTGATCTGCCGGCCGACGACGGCCGAGGCCGGCATCACGCAGGAGCGCGTCACCACGCCGTCGATCAGCACCGAACATGCGCCGCATTGCGCCAGCCCACAGCCGTACTTCGTGCCGGTCAGACCGAGGTCGTCCCGGATCACCCACAGCAAAGGCGTGTCCGCCTCTGCATCGACCTCATGCGTCTTACCGTTGATCTGGAGTTGCATGCTGCTTCATCTGTTGGTTTGGGGCAGCCCCGCGCACTGGGCGGGGCGGAGTCGGCCTGACTGAACGGAGCGGCCTTCAGGCCTGCTCGGACAAGGTGGCCATGTCCACCACAAAGCGGTACTTCACATCGCTCTTGAGCATGCGTTCGTAGGCGGTGTTGATGTCCTGGATGGCGATGGTCTCGATGTCGGAGACGATGCCGTGCTGGGCGCAGAAGTCCAGCATCTCCTGGGTCTCGCGGATGCCGCCGATCAGGGAACCTGCCAAGCGACGGCGCTTGAAGATCAGGCCGAACACGTCGGGGCCGGGGTGGGGGTGCTCGGGCGCGCCGACCAGGGTCATGGTGCAGTCGCGCTTGAGCAGGGTGATGAAAGGGTTCAGGTCGTGCTGGGCGGCCACGGTGTTGACGATGAAGTCAAACGAACTGGCATGCGCCGCCATGGCCGCGGCGTCCTTGGAGATCACCACTTCGGCGGCGCCCATGCGCTTGGCATCCTCGACCTTACCAGCCGAGGTGGTGAATAGCACCACATGGGCGCCCATGGCAGCTGCAATCTTCACCGCCATGTGGCCCAGGCCCCCCAGGCCCACAACCCCCACCTTCTGGCCTTTCTCGACGCCCCAGGTGCGCAGCGGCGAATAGGTGGTGATGCCGGCGCACAGCAGCGGCGCCACGCTGGCCAGCTGCTTCTCGTCATGGGCGATGCGAAGCACGTAGCGCTCGTCCACCACGATGCGACTGGAGTAGCCGCCGAAGGTGTTCTCGCCACCGAAGACCGGGCCGTTGTAGGTGCCGGTGAAGCCGTTGTCACACAGTTGCTCCAGGCCTTCGCCACAAGGTTCGCAGTGGCGGCAGCTGTCGATGATGCAGCCCACACCGACCAAGTCACCGAGCTTGAATTTGGTGACGTCGGTGCCGGCCGCGCTGACGCGGCCGACGATCTCGTGGCCCGGCACCGAGGGGTACATCGTGTTCTTCCACTCGTTGCGCGCGGTGTGCAGGTCGGAGTGGCAGACGCCACAGTAGAGAATGTCGATTTGCACGTCGCGTGCCTCAGGCGTACGCCGCTCCAGCCGGAAAGGCGAGAGCGGTTCAGAGGCGGATGGGGCTGCGTAGGCGAGTGCGGTGGTCATCAAGTCTTCCAGGGCTGGATTCGGGCGATGTTGTCTGACTGTCAGCTACCCCTTTTGCGTCGCCTGCCATCCGGGGCACCGACACAGGCAGGGAGCGGGGACGATGGATGTCCCAACATGTCCCAATGCTAGGCATAAGGTAGCTCGCAGGCGCATGCCAAACGGCATGCGCCTATGAGTTGTGATTCATGAATGCGCATGCCACCATTCGGGCAGGCCAATGACAAGCCAGAACCTCGCCTACCATGCTGGATCACATTAATGACATCACCAACTTCCTCGCCGTGGCGAGCGAACGCAGCTTCACCCGCGCCGCCGCGAAGCGGGGGGTGTCGCAGTCCGCGCTCAGCCACTCCGTGCGGGCTCTGGAAGCCCGGCTGGGGGTGCGATTGCTGACGCGCACCACGCGCAGCGTCGGCATGACCGAGGCCGGCGAGCGGCTCATGCGCTCCATCGCGCCACGGCTGGCGGAGATCGAAGCCGCACTGGCCTCCGTGAGCGAGCTTGGCGAGAAGGTGGCGGGCACCATCCGCATCACCGCCATCGACCATGTGGTCGATTCCGTGGTGTGGCCGAGGCTCGAAGGGCTGTTGCACCGCTACCCGGACCTCAATATCGAGATCGACAGCGAGTACCGCATGATCGACATCGTGGCCGAGCGCTACGACATCGGCATCCGCTGGGGAGACCAGGTCGAGAAGGACATGATCGCCGTGCGCATGACGGCCGACCAGCCGATGGCCATCGTCGGCTCGCCCGGCTACCTGGCCGAGCGTGGCCTGCCGCGCACGCCGCAGGACCTGCTGCGCCACAACTGCATCACGCTGCGGCTGGCCAGCAGCGGGGGCCTCTATGCCTGGGAGCTGGCGCACGAAGGCCGCCCCACCGAAGCGAAGGTGACGGGGCAGACCATCTTCACCAGTGTGTTCCCGATGCTGAAGGCGGCCTTGTCGGGGCATGGGCTGGCCTTCCTGACGGCCGACATGGTGCAGCCCCACCTCCAGGCCGGCCGTTTGAAGCAGGTGATGGCCGAGTGGTGCCCGTCTTTTCCCGGCCTGCATGCGTACTACACCAGCCGCCGCCACCCGACACGCGCGCTGGCCGCGGTGATCGAGGGCCTGCGGGAGCCGGAATCTGCCTGAGGGCGCGAGGCTCAAGGGGGCAGCGGATCGGCGGCCGCGGCGGGCGGGCCGACCTGGTACTGCGCGTCCGCCTCCCGCTCCATCCAGATCACGGCCTTGCCGTCCAGCGCCTACTCGTTCCTGAACTTCCACCGGCCATGCCTGTTCTCGACCGGTAAACCCGACCCGAAAAAGCCGGGGCGCATCAAGCGGGTCTACAGGCCCCAGGACGCGATGACGCCGCTGGACAAGCTGGCCAGCTTGCCCGAGGCGACCCAGGGCCTGCGTGAGGGCATGACGCTGGCACACCTGCGCGAGTAGGCCACGGCGTTGAGCGACTTGCAGGCCGCCGAGGAACTCAACGAGGCACGCCAGGCGCTATTCCGGCGAGTGCCCGCTCTGACGGGTTGATGCGCACACGTCGCGGGCGGGGGAGCCTCCGGCGGCCTGGCGGTGGCCTTGGATTGAGAAATCAATCAAAGCCCAGAACCGCCCCAATACACTGCCCGCTCCTACAACGGATCGACGCTCCAAGGTCGGCGGCACGATCCGCATCACAGCGATTGACCATGTGCTGAATTCCGTCATGTGGCCACGCCTGGATCCACTGCTTCAAAGGTATCCCGAACTCAAGATCGAGATCAGCGCTGACTACCGCATGGTCGACATCGACGCAGATCGCTATGACATTGGCGTTCGCTGGGGTAACCAGGTCGAGAGGGACATGATCGCCGTCCGCATGACCGCTGAACAACCCATGGTCATCGTCGCTTCTCCGGGATACCTCGCAGTGCGCGGCGTGCCGTGCACGTCGCAGGATCTGCTGCGACACAACTGCATCACACTGCGCCCGACAAGCGGCGGCGGCATCTGCGGCTGGGCGCTCGAGCACAAGGGCCGCAAGACCGAGGCGAAAGTCACCGGCCAGACGGTTTTCACGAGCGTCTATCCGATGCTCCAGGCCGCCCTGTCCGGCCACGCCCTCGTCTTCGTCACGGCCGACCTGGCGCGGCGCCACGTCGAGGCCGGGCGTCTCGTCTCCGTCATGCAGGAGTGGTGCCCGTTGTTCCCTGGGCTGCATGCCTGCTATTCGAGGCGGCGAAACCCGACGCGTGCACTGACGGTGGTCATTGAGGCATTGCGCGAGCCGCTGACATCGCTCTGAGGCCGCGGCTTTTCGACTGCCGTGAGCTGCCGTGGAGTTTCACGGCCGGGGCTCGGCAGGTACTGCTCGCCGGTCACTGTACTGTCCTGCCATCCGGTGGGACGTTGGCGTCACACATTGCATTGGTCGACACCGGCTATCGGCTGCAGGGGTCAGTCGTCGCCCAACTGAAGCCTGCTCGGCTGGCGGCGCTCGATCGACCACTTGAGCAATGCGGCAGCACGGAAAATGCCGTGCGCGAACTTGCCGTAGGGCATGGTGGCAAACAGCGCCATCACCGATCCCAGATGAATACACAGCGCCAGCGGCAGGGCGCCCGTGCCTTTGGCAAGCATCAGCGCCAAGCCGCTCGCGCCGGTGACGAACAGCAGCGCGATGAAGCCACGGTCCATCGGCTTCTGCGCCGCGTCCTGTTGCAGCGGATGGCGCCGCAGGTTCAGGTAGAACAGCCCCGCGGTGCCCGCCACCAGAGCAAGCCCACCGGTGATGCCAAGCAGCTTGGGCAGGCTGGTGTAGCCGTAGGGGGCCGGCATGTTCAGCGCATAGTGGTAGAGCGTGGCCACGCTGGTGGCGGCGAAGCAGAGCATGAAGCCGTAGAAGGTCAGGTGATGGAAGCGCCGCCGTAGGAGGGTGAAGCGGTCGTCCTCGTTGTTGCAGCCGTCGCCATGGCCGCCGTCCAGGTACTTGAGCGTCAGCGCATTGCGGACCGACTCCGTGATCGCAGGCGCCGATGTCGGCCCGGGCGACTCCTCGTGCCAGAACTTCCGAACGCCCATGCCGAGGGCCAGCACCGCGAACAGGAAGATCGGTGCGAACAGGCCGACGAGCGTGTTGTGCGGGAAGATGCCGTAGAAGTTGCTGTCCACGGCGCCCCACAGGCTGCCGGTCGAGGCCACGGTGAGCATCAGGAACAAGGCCAGCCCCGCGGTCATCGCCAGCGACAGCGTCAGGCCGTTGCGCCGATAGAGCCCTCCCAGGGCGGGTGGCCAGGCGTACTGGGAGTACGTGTCCAGCCGGACCTTCGTCATGGCCTGCGGAACGTTGACGCCGAACTCGTGTGGCGGCGCGTATTGGCAGGCATGCAGGCAGGCACCGCAGTTGTGGCACAGGTTGGCCAGGAAGTTGACGTCGTTCTTGCCGAATTCCAGCCGCCGCGTCATCGCCGGGAACACGCCGCAGAAGCCCTCGCAATAGCGGCAGGCATTGCAGATCTGCAGGACGCGCGCGACCTCGGTCTCGTTGTCGGTGAGGACCTGCAGCGGAATGACGCGGTGGCCGTTGGCGAGCTCGGAGGCCTCGCGCACCAAGGTTTCAAGCTGCTGCACGGACGTTCTCCTGAAGGGCTGACTGCGCAGCGCGGGTGCCGGCGATGCGGCCGAAGGCCGTGCCGATGCTCATGCCGACGCCGGCGGTGTAGCCCTTGCCCAGGACATTGCCGGCCATCATCTCGCCGGCGACGAAGAGGTTGGGACTGGCGCGGCCGCCGAAACGCACCGCGGCGGTTTCGTCGACCTTCAAGCCGAGGTAGGTGAAGGTCACGCCGGGGCGCAAGGCATAGGCGTGGTAGGGCGGGGTGTCGATGCGCCGGGCCCAGTGGGTTTTGGGGGGCGCGAGGCCCACGGTGTGGCAGTCGTCCAGCGCGGTGTGGTCGAAGGTCCCGGGCTGGCAGGCCGCGTTGTAGGCGTCGAGCGTCTGCATGAAGGCGGCCACGTCGAGCCCGAGCGCCTGTGCAAGTTCGGGCAGGGTCTGGGCCCGGGTGCCGGGGAACACCGGCGGCATGAATCGACCCTGTGCCTTGGCATCGATGATCGAGAACGCGACCTGGCCCGGCTGCTGCGCGACCAGCCGGCCCCAGATGGCATAGCGCTTGGGCCAGAAGTCCTCGCCCTCGTCGTAGAAGCGTTCGGCGTCGCGGTTCACCACCAACCCGAGCGAGACGCAGTCGATGCGGGTGCAGATGCCGCCGTCGTAGAGCGGCGCACGGGCGTCGATGGCGACCATGTGCGCTTGCGTCGCGTCACCGATGGTGTCGGCACCGGCATCGATCATGAAGCGCAGCAGGGTGCCGGTGTTGAAGCGGGTGCCGCGGATCAGGAAGTTGTCGGCCGGGTGTTCGCCGCGCTCGTTCATGCCCCAGGCTTCGCGAAGCCATTCGCGGTTGGATTCGAAGCCGCCGGCGGCGAGCACGCAGCTGCGCGCGCTGAAGCGCCGGGTGCCCGAGTACGCTGCCGAGAATCTGCCGTCACGCAGCTCGAGGCGATCGACCGGCGTGTCGTAGCGCACTTCCACGCCCAGCCGTTCCGCGCTGCGGTAGTAGGCGTTGACAAGCGCCTTGCCGCCGCCCATGAAAAAGGCGTTGGTGCGCGCCGTGTGCAGCGCACCGGACAAGGACGGCTGGAAGCGCACGCCGTGCTGCCGCATCCAGGGCCGGCAGGTGGACGAGGCCCGAATCACCAGGCGAGCCAGTGCCTCGTCGGTGGCGCCGCCGGTCACCTTGAGCAGGTCCTGCCAGTACTCCTCCTCCGGGTAGGCGTCGGCCAGCACGTCCTGCGGTGCGTCGTGCATGCAGCGCAGGTTGCGGGTGTGCTGCGAATTGCCGCCGCGCCATTCGCGCGGAGAGGCCTCGAGCAGCAGCACCGAGGCGCCGGCCTCGCGCGCCATCAGCGCTGCGCACAGAGCCGCATTGCCGCCCCCGATCACCAACACGTCGAACATGGCTTCAGTCATGAGCGGCAGTCTAGGAAGGGCGCCGAGGCACGGCTAGAGGGAGCGGTGGCAATGGGTCTTCACGAAGCGTGAAGGGTGGCGCCGGGCCAGAGGCCCGCCGAGATTGTCGCCGCCGCCACGTCGCGCAGGACGATGCGGGTGGCCAGCGCCGCGGGCGACAG
>NZ_VIDT01000699.1 GCF_006519715.1 Ideonella azotifigens | reverse complement strand
AAGCTGTGCTTGGGCGCAGCGGCCTGTGCCTTCGCCGGTGCCACCGTCTCGCCATGCCTGAGCTTGAACACCGCAACGGCTGCCACGAGTTGCTGGGCCTGCTGCTTCAGGCTCTCGGCGCCGGCAGCGGACTCTTCCACCAGCGCGGCATTCTGCTGCGTGGCCTGGTCCATTGCGGTGACGGCCTGGCCGACCTGGGCCACGCCTGCGGCCTGCTCGCGCGAGGCCGAGCTGATCTCGCCGACGATGCTGGTCACGCGGCCGATGGAGCGCACCACTTCGTCGATGGTCGCGCCGGCCTGGTCCACCTGCGCGGTGCCTTGTTCCACCCGCTCGCTGCTCTGCGTGATCAGGCCCTTGATCTGCTTGGCCGCCTCGGCCGAGCGCTGCGCCAGGCTGCGCACTTCGGAGGCGACGACCGCAAAGCCGCGGCCTTGTTCGCCGGCGCGGGCCGCTTCGACGGCGGCGTTCAGCGCCAGGATGTTGGTCTGGAAGGCAATGCCGTCGATGGTGCCGATGATGTCGGCGATCTTCTTCGAGCTTTCGCTGATGCCGCGCATGGTCTCGACCACCTGCTGCACCGCCACGCCGCCGCGGCCGGCCACGTCGCTGGCGGTCGCCGCCAGTTCGTTGGCCTGCTGGGCGTTGTCGGCATTGGCGCGCACGGTGGCGCCCAGTTCGTCCATCGAGGCCGCGGTTTCTTCCAGCGCGGCGGCCTGCTGCTCGGTGCGGGCCGAGAGGTCGCTGTTGCCCGAGGCGATCTGCGCCGAGCCGGTGGCCACGCCTTCGGCGTTCTGGCGCACGTGGCCCACGATGTCGGCCAGGCGTTGCTGCATTTCCTTCAGCGCGCGCAGCAGCTGGCCGGTCTCGTTTTCGCCGCTGGCGTCGAACTCGGCGGTCAGGTCGCCGGCCGCCACCCCACGCGCCACGCGCACGGCTTCATGGATGGGCCGGGTGGTGCTGCGCACCGTCCAGATGCACACCGCGACGGCCGCGGCCAGCGCCAGGCCGATCAGCGTGCCGACCATGGCCAGTGCGCTGGCGACTTCCTGGTCCGCTTCCGCGCCGGCCTGTTCCATCAGCTTGCCGCCCAGCGTCACCATCTCTTCGACGGCGCTCATGTAGGCCACCTGGCGCGGGCGCACCTCGGTCAGCAGCACGGTCTTGGCCTCTTCCAGGTTGCCCTGCTTGAGCAGGCCCAGCACCTTGTCACGCGGGCCGCGGTAGGCGGCGCGGGCGGCGGCCAGCTTCTCGAAGCCTTCCTTGCCCTTGGGCGTGGTCATGATGCTCTTCAGCGCCTCGAACTGTTCGGCCGTGCGCTTGCTGACCGCGTCGATGTCGTCGTACAGCGCCTTGGCATCGGCAGGGTCGGTGACGATGAACAGCTCGCGGATGTTGCGGGCCACCGTGGCATTGGCTTCCTTGATGGTCAGGAAGCGCTGCACCTTGGGATAACGGTCCCGCACCGCCAGCTCCAGCTTGGCATTGATGGCGTTGACCTTGAGGATGGAAATCGCGCCCAGCACCGCGACCAGGATCGCCATCATGGTGAAACCCAGCACCAGCCGGGTGGAAATCTTCATGTCTTGAATCCGCATCGGGCACTCCGAGTTCGTTGCTCGGTCATTTATCGGCCGCCTTGTGGGTTGCTGAAGGATGACGTAAGCGTCAGTGCGCTGAGCTGATACCGGGCCGAAGCGGGCTCACAAGGCTCCATGCCTTGGCGGCAGCTTGTCGTTGAGCACATGGTTGCCGACCGCGTGGTATTTCCAGCGCACCGGGTCGTGCAGTGTGTGGGTGCGGGCGTTGCGCCAGAAGCGGTCCAAGCCCAGGTTGCCCAGCGTGGCGGCGGTGCCGCAGAGTTCGAACAGGCGGGTGCTGGCGTCCAGCGAGAAGGTGGTGCTCAAGGCGCGGGCTTCGGCCACGGCGATGGAGGCTTCGGCGACGCTGCGTTCGGTCGGGCGCAGCTGGGCGGCATCCAGGAAGCGGGCGGCGCGGCGCAACAGGGCATGGGCTGCGGCCTGCTGGACCTTCAGCTCGCCGATCTGCTGGATGGCCAGCGGGTCGTCGGCGGCACGGGCCAGGCCGCTGTCCATCCACGGGCGGGCGTGTTCGCGCAGGAAGGGCAGCGTGGCCGCCAGCGCGCCCTGGCCGATGCCGAGGTCGATGGCGGCATGCAGGATCTGTGCAAACGGGCCGATGGTGGACGGTTGCTCGAACGAGGCCTGGAAGGGCACGACCCAGCCGGGTTCGACTTCGGTGTTGTCGAACACCACGCTGCCGCTGCCGGTCAGGCGCTGGCCCATGCCGTCCCAGTCATCGATGACGGTGACGCCTGGCGCATTGCGCGGTACGAAGGCCAGGTACTGCACTTCGCGGCCCTCTTCCTCGGTGACCACCAGCGTGGGGATCCAGTGCGCATACAGCGCGCCGGTGCAGTAGAACTTGCGGCCTTCGATGCGCCAGCCGCTGCCGGCGCGCGTGAGCCGCGTGCGGCGCTTGAAGTCCTTGTGGCCGATCTCGGCCAGCGCGTTGCCAAAGCGTTCGCCGGCCATCACGCGGTCGTAGAAGAAGCGCTGCTGCGAACGGCTGCCGCCCACGCGCAGGACTTCCAGCGCGTAGAAATGGTTCTGTGGGATCTGGCCCAGCGAGCCATCTGCCGCCGAGATCAGCGCGGTGACCTCGGCCAGCGTGGCGCTGCTGGCGCCCAGGCCGCCATGTTCGCGTGGCACGCTGATGG
>NZ_VIDT01000698.1 GCF_006519715.1 Ideonella azotifigens | reverse complement strand
CATGCGCTGCACCAGGTCGGCCTCGCTGAGGCCGGCCATGGCCCGCAAGTCCACCAACCGGCCATCGCGCAGCACGGCGACACGGTCGGCAATGCGGCGCAGTTCCTCGAGCCGGTGAGAAACGTAGACGATGGCAACGCCACGCGCGGTGAGCCGCGCGATCTGCTCGAACAGCCGGCTGGTCTCGCGCGGCGTGAGCATCGCCGTCGGCTCGTCCAGCACCAGCACGCGGGTGTCGTCCTGCAGGTTGCGGGCGATCTCCACCATCTGCTGCTGGCCAATGCCCAGGCGCGAGACCGGCGTGGCCGGGTCGATGTCGTCCAGCCCGATCTTGGCCAGCTGCTGCCTGGCCGCCGCATGCAGCGCGCCTCGGCGCAGCCAGCCGGCGCGGCTGGGCATGCGGCCGAGAAACAGGTTTTCGGCCACGGTCAGCGTGCTGACCAGGCCCAGCTCCTGCATCACCATGCGCACGCCCAGGCGCTCGGCCTCCTGCCGCGTGGCCGGCGCATAGGGCTGGCCGGCCAGGCGCAGACTGCCCAGCGTGGGCCGCTCCAGCCCGCAGATCAGCTTGGACAAGGTGCTCTTGCCGGCGCCGTTTTCGCCGGTCAGCGCCAGCACCTCGCCAGCGTGCAGCGAGAGGCTCAAGGCGTGCAGCACCGGTGTGCCGCCGTAGGCCTTGCCGACGCCGTCGATCTCGAGCAGTGGGGCGATGGTGGATGGCGCTTGGGACATGGCAGGGAATGCTGGCTTACTTGCTGCCCTTGGTGACCAGCACCACTTCGGTCTTGGCCTCGGCGGGCAACTGGGCCTGGGGCGTCTTGGCGGCCAGCGCCTTCAGCGCCAGCTCGATGCCGAACACCGCCTGCTTGGCGGCGTACTGGTCGGCCGTGGCCAGCATGCGGCCGTCGGCCAGCATCGGCTTGACCGCGGTGATGTTGTCGTAGCCGACGACCTGCACCTTGCCGGTCTTGCCCGCGGCCTTCACGGCCGCCACCACGCCCAGCGCCATGCTGTCGTTGCCGGCCAGCAGCGCGGTGAGGTCCGGGTGCTCGCGCAGCATGCCTGCGGCCACGGTGTTGCCCTTCTCGATCTCCCACTGGCCGGACTGCACGCCGACCACGGTGATGTTGGCGGCCTTCATCGCGTCCTGGAAGCCCAGCGTGCGCTGCTGTGCATTGAAGGTGGTGGACACGCCTTCGACGATGCCGACCTTGTCGCCCGCCTTCAGCGACTTGGCCAGGAAGTCACCCACCAGCTTGGCACCCATGCGGTTGTCCGGGCCCACGAAAGGCACGTTCAGGCTCTTTTCCTTCAGCGCGTCGGTGTCCAGCCGGTTGTCGATGTTGACCACCAGGATGCCCTTGTCCACCGCGGCCTTGATGGCCGGCACCAGGGCCTTGGAGTCGGCCGGCGCGATGACGATGGCGCTGACCTTCTGGGCCACGGCCTGCTCGACCATCTTGATCTGCGCGGCCGTGTCGGTCTCGTTCTTGATGCCGTTGGTCACCAGCGTGTACTCGCCGGCATGGGCCTTCTGGTGCGCCTTGGCGCCGTCTTCCATGGTGCGGAAGAACTCGTTGGCCAGCGACTTCATGACCAGCGCGACCTTGGGCTTGTCCTGCGCCATCGCGGGCGATGCGAGCAGGCCGGTGACGGCCAGGGCCGCGGCAATGTGGAGGGAGCGGCGAGTGAAGGACATGGTGTCTCCTTGGTCGGTGTTTGGTGTGCCTGGCTGATCGCCCGTCCGCCCGGGGGTCCGGCAGTGCAGGATCGTCAGCGGACGCCATCGTACCGAAAGCAAACGTTTGCGCAAACGTTTGCTTGCCAGTGGAAACCCGTAATGCAAGGGCAATCGCGCGCCGCCCAGCAGCGGCGGTGAGAACCGGGTAGCCGGCCTTCAGCGATCCTGGCCATGGCAGAACCAGTCGACCTGGTCTGCCCCGATGCCGAGATCGGCCAGATCGCGTGCGCTCATCTGCCGCAGCAGCGCATGGGCCCGGGCGGCTTCCGCCCGCTGCCGGGCCCGGCGCCAGAGCGCGGCCACACGCTGCCGCAAGGCCTCGATCAAGGACGGTTGGGTGGCAATGCGGGAAGCCTGCGTGGACATGGTGAGCTCCGTTGAAAAGCCTTTGAAGGCCGGCTCACCATGCTCGCGGCGGGCTTAAGATTTGAAAAGTTGAAAGAACTGAGCAAACCATTCAGGAAATCTGATGCGAAGCCTGAACCTGGACCAGTTGCGCACGCTGGTGACCATTGCCGACCTGGGCACCTTCGCCGCTGCGGCGCAGGCGCTGCACCTGGCCGCGCCCACCGTGAGCCTGCATGTCAGCGAACTGGAGGCGAGGCTGGGCGCGCCGCTGCTGGAACGCGGCGGCAAGCAGGTGCGCATGAGCGCGGCGGGTGCGGCCTTGATCGAGCGCGGCCGGCAGTTGCTGAAGGAGGCGGACGATGCGGTCGACCAGGTGCGGCGCTTTGCCGAAGGCCGCGAAGGCAAGGTGCGGCTGGGCACGTCCACCGGCGTGCTGGTGCATTTGCTGCCGCGCGTGCTGGCGGTGCTGAACGAGCGGCATCCAGGCATAGACGTGGAGGTTGCCATCCTCGGCTCGCTGGACACGATGGACAGGCTGGGGGCGCGCACGCTGGACATCGGCATCGTGGCGTTGCCGCAGGCCGAGCTGCCCGAGTTGCTGCTGCAGCCCTGGCGCAGCGACCCGATGATGGCTTTCCTGCCGCCGCGCTGGCCGGCGCCGGAA
>NZ_VIDT01000697.1 GCF_006519715.1 Ideonella azotifigens | reverse complement strand
CGCCGCCGGCCCAGTTGGCCGACCTGCCGGTGATCGAAGTGCCGGCCACTGCCGAAGCCGCAGGCGGGCCGAATGCGGACCGCTTCGCGGTGCTGCTGTCCGGTGACGGCGGCTGGGCCAGCATCGACAAAGGCATTGCCGCGGCGATGGCCGCCAAAGGCATTCCGCTGGTCGGCGTGGATTCGCTGCGCTACTTCTGGAGCGCCCGCACGCCCGAAGGCCTGGCCACCGACCTGGACCGCCTGATCCGCTTCTACTCGCACCGCTGGAAGCGCAGCGAGGTGATCCTGATCGGCTACTCGCAAGGCGCGGACGTGCTGCCATTTGCCGTCAACCGCCTGCCCGCCGCCACGCGCACGCGGGTGCGTCTCACCGCGCTGTTGGGCCTGGGCCAGAAGGCTTCGTTCGAGTTCCACCTGTCCAACTGGATCGGTCCCAGCGGCGACCGGCCGATTGCGCCCGAAGCCCAGCAGCTCGTGGCCGCCCGCACGCTGTGCATCTACGGCCAGGACGAGAAAAACTCGCTGTGCCCGACGCTGGCACCGCTGCACGCCCGCCCGCTGCCGCTGGCCGGCGGCCATCACTTCGGTGGCGACTATGATGCCCTCGCCGGCCACGTCCTCGCTTCTATTGAGCGCTGATTCGAGGCTGGCGGCGGTGTCCGGCACTGGCCGTACACAGGCACCGTGGTCGCAGTGAATTCACTGTCAGCGAACTAGGCGAATGAAGTCCAATCCGTTCAAGCTCTTTTCATCGAGAAAGCCCGCTACCGCCAGCCTACCGTCCGTGCCGGTACCTGCAACCATGCAGACCAGTGAGCCATCGGTGCTGACGTTCCCCGAGCCTCCCTCCGCAGAAATGCGCATACGGCTGGCCGACGTGGGGAGTGCAGGCGGGCTGCAGGCAAAGTGGCGGCCACATGTGGCATGGCTAGAGCCTGTCCTGTTCGAGCCCAGCCCGCAATCCGCGCAGAATCTTCGCGCTAAGTTTCCCGAGGCACATGTGGTGCAGGCCGGCTTGTCCAACGCGGTGGAATCGCGGAAGCTGTACATCACGAAAAATCCGTTTTGCATTTCCGTGCTGGAGCCCAATGAGGTGCTGCTGGCGGAATATCCCAATATGCAGGCGCATTTCGAGGTGCAACGTTCGATTGACATCGCTTGCACCCGCTATGACGTGTTGCATCGAGAAGGAAAGACACCTCAACCGGATCTCGTGAAGATTGACGTGCAGGGCTTCGAATACGAGGTGTTGCAGGGTTTCGGTGATCTCTTGCATGGATGCCTCGGCATCGAGCTTGAAGCGCACTTCTATCCGCTCTACAACCAGCAGAAGCTGCTGCCTGACCTCATTTCGCTGCTTGAGCCTTTCGGGCTCGTCCTGCGCAAAATCGAATACGTTCCGCACTTCCTTGGCGAGGTGGTGGAGGTGAACGCCTTCTTCACCAAACGGCGGTCCCAATCGAAATTTTTTGACGGGCGCCAGCGTTGGATCCATCGGGTTGCCGAGCAGGTATGGCAACTGCCCTCAAGATGAGGTGACGATTCAGCGTGAATGAAAAAAGCCGCTCGGAATCGAGCGGCTTTTTGCCGGGTGCGAAGCCGGTCAGTTCAACGGCAACTTCACGCTGCCCGCCAGCGAATAGAGCAGGGCGATCGATTCCTGGCCGTCGTGCAGGGCGTCCACATAGGCAATGCGTAGGTTGAAGTGGTCGCCTTCGGCCGAGATCACGTCGAACAGCGAGCGCTTGCCGAGTTGCTGCCATTGGGCAATGGTGTCGTCGCGCACGCGTTCGCTGCTCTTCAGCACGGTGACGGTGTCGCGGGCGCGGACCAGTGCGGCGCTGGCTTGTTCGTGGACTTCGGCCAGCCGGTTCTGCAGCGCGTCCAGCGATTCGGCGCGTTGCACGCGGGCGGCTTCGGCGCGCAGGCGGGCCGAAGTGGACGCCGGTGCGGCGGCAGGGTTCAGCAGCGGCACGTTGATGGTGATGCCGGCGTTCCAGTTGCCGGCGTGGTCGCCGGTGGCATTCTTGGCCACGCTGACCAGCCAGTTGGCCTGCACCTTGTTGCCGGCATCGGTGGCCCTGGCCAGGCTGTCGGCAGCGTCGGCCTGCGCGGCCAGTTGGGCAATGCTGGAGGCGCCTGTGGCTTGCGACTGCAGCTCGGGCAGCGCAGGGGTTTGCAGCATCAGTGCGGACAGGCCGTTGGCCTCCGGCAGGCTGTCGCCCACCAGGCGGCGCAGCCGGGTTTCGGTGAGGCGCAGCTGGGTCATGGACTGGGCCCGCGACAGCAGCACCTGCTGCAGCGTCTTGCGGGCCTGCACCAGCTCGCTGCCGCGGCCGCGGTCGGTGGCGACGATCTGTTCCAGCGAGTCCACCAGCGTGCAGACCTTGGCGGCGTACTGGCTCCAGACCTGGGCGTGCAGTCGGTAGCGGTCGCGCTCGAAGGACAGGATGACGGTTTGCAGCGCGACCTGTTCGGTGGTGCTGATCTGGCCCTGGTTGGCAGCCTCGGCCAAGCTGGTGCGCCACTGGGTCAGGTGTGAATTGCGACCGGAGTCGTAGAGCATCGCACTGACGGTGAGGCCGGGCCGCACCTGGAACTGGTTGCGCGTCTTCTGGCCTTCCATCTGGTCGCCGGACGGACCGATGGCGGCGCTCAGCGTGGCCGTGGGCAGCGCGCCGGCCTTGGTTTCTTCGATGTCGCTGCGCGCGGCATCGGCCAGCAGCTTGGCGGCGCCCACGGCCTTGCTGCGCTGCTCGGCCG
>NZ_VIDT01000696.1 GCF_006519715.1 Ideonella azotifigens | reverse complement strand
CAGTCGCTGCTGCCGTTGCGCGTGCCGCAGTACCTGGTGTCTGCCGCGGTGCTCTTGCCGGAAGCCGCGCAGGCCTACCAGGCCAGGGCTCGCGCGCTGGGCGACGAGGTCGAGTTGCTGTCATTGCCCGGCGTGGGCCACTACGACCCGCTGCAGCCCGGCCTGCCCGCGGGTGAGGCCGTGCGCAGGCTGATCGTCGAACGTGCCTTCACGCCGCCGTTCAGCACCAGCAGCGTCAACTACCGCTGCGCCACCGGCAAGCGCCTGTCTGCCGCGTACCTGAACCTGCGTGGCGGCGAGTCGTTCGCGGTGCTGTCCTGGCAAGGTCGGCAGGAGGTGTTGCGTGCCGGCCCGGGCGGCTCTGGCGTGCGCTATGCCGCGCTGCCGGGGGCGCCGGCGGGTTCGCCCTCTGCCGGCCTGATCTGGCAGACCCAGGGAACCGAAGGCATGCTGAACCAGGAACTGGGCCAGACGACGCGCACGCTGGCTTTCGACTGCAAGCCCGAGCGCTGATTTCCAGGGCACCGCCGGGGCTTGAGTTCTTCGGCAGTGGCGCCATCTGCAGGGCTTGTTGGAGAGCTGCGATGGGTGCGAGAGAGCAGATGACCGAGGCCTGGGACGGACGTCCTGATGGCGACATCCTGGATGCGTATTCGGAAACGGTGGCTGCCACCGTCGAACGCGCGCGCGACGCGGTCGTGTTCGTGGCCGTGTCAGGCCGGCAGCAGCAAGGCAGCGGCTCCGGCTTCGTGTTCACGCCGGACGGCTACGTGCTGACCAACAGCCACGTGGTGCGGGGTGCCGTGGCGCTGGAGGTGTCACGGCCCGACGGCACGCGCGGCCAGGCCGAACTGGTGGGCGACGATCCGGATTCGGACCTCGCGGTGCTGCGCATCGGCTCCAGTCGTTTCCTGCCTCACCTTGAGCTGGGGGACTCTTCGAAGTTGCGTGTCGGGCAGGTGGCGATCGCCATTGGCAGCCCGCTGGGCTTCACGCACAGCGTGACCAGCGGCATCGTCTCCGCGCTCGGGCGAACGCTGCGCTCGGCCACCGGCCGGATGATGGACAACATCGTGCAGACCGACGCTGCGTTGAATCCCGGCAACTCCGGCGGGCCGTTGCTGGATTCGCACGGCCGCGTGATCGGCGTCAACACCGCGATCATCCGGGGCGCGCAGTCGCTCAGCTTCGCGGTGGCGGTGAATTCGGCCAAGTGGGTCGTGCCGCAGCTGCTGGCGCAGGGTCGCGTGCGCAGGGCCTACATCGGCCTGTCCGGCACCACCGAGCCGCTGTCCAGGCGCGTGGCGCGTTACCTGGGTGTGGCCCACGCGAGCGCGGTGCGCGTGTCGGAGGTGCAGCCCGACTCGCCGGCTGAGGCCGGTGGCGTCAAGCCAGATGACCTGCTGCTGGGGATCGACGGCCTGCCGGCTGCCACCGTGGACGATCTCCAACGCCTGCTGGACGGCTCGCGCATTGGCAAGGTTTGCGTGGTGCGCGTGCTGCGTGGTGCAGAGTCGCTGTTCCTGCACCTGGTCCCGGCGGAAAGCCGCCCCGCGAGGGGCTGAACTGTCGCTCGCCGCGAGGCCGGCTGCCGGCGGCGGGTGTCAGCGCGTGAACGCTTGCACGCTGCCTGCCGGCATGCCGTGGTGGCGCGCGGCCATCAGCGGGCTCTGCAGCGTGGCGGTGTAGGTCACCAGGCCTGAGTTGCAGGGCTCCGTCTGCTTGATCGAGCTGTTGACGTCCACGTAGGTGGCCTCGCCGGCCTTGACCGTGCCGGTGACCGTGGTGCCGGAGACGTCGAACTTCATCGTCAGCGTCTGGTAAAGCGACTGGCCTTTGTACTCGCTGGACAGCTTCTTGGCGGTCACCGGCAGGTAGGCGCCAATGCCCCACCAGGCGAACTTGACGTCACCGGTCTTGCAGGTCTCGTTCCACTGGGTGGAGCTGCCGGTGAAGACGAGGCCGTCGGTCTCGCTGTTGACCAGCGTGATTTCAATGCTGAGCCCGTCGGACGTGGTGCCGGCATAGGTGCCGGCGACCTGGGCATGGGCCCCTCCGGCGATCAGGGCCAGCGTGAGGGCGAGGGCGGCGTGTGCAGTGGGTGCGCGCAGGGTCTTGGACATGGGAATTCCTCCAGGGATGAACGAGCAGAACAGCTGCTCGCCGCCGCGAAAGGAGTCCCGGGCAGGGCCGTTGGCGACGAGCTGGCGCATCGTCGCGGGCCACCGTTAGGCAAACGCTAGCAAGCCGTCCGAACGCCTCTGCCCAGGAGGGCGGGCGCGTCGGCCCGCGTCAGGAGGCCTGCTGCTCCAGGAAACGCTGCGCATCCAGCGCAGCCATGCAGCCGGTGCCCGCCGAGGTGATGGCCTGGCGGTAGACGTGGTCCTGCACGTCGCCGGCGGCGAACACGCCCGGCACGCTGGTCATGGTCGCAAAGCCGTTCTGGCCGCTCTTGGTGACGATGTAGCCGTCCTTCATCTCCAGCTGGCCCTGGAAGATGTCGGTGTTCGGATGGTGGCCGATGGCGATGAAGCAGCCCTTGAGCGCGATGTCCTGCGTCGCGCTGCCGTCCACCTTCTTCAGGCGCACGCCGGTCACGCCGCTCTGGTCGCCCAGCACTTCGTCCAGCGTCTGGTGCAGGTGCAGCTTGATCTTGCCCTGCGCGACCTTCTCGTGCAGCTTGTCGATCATGATGGCCTCGGCGCGGAACTTGTCGCGCCGGTGCACCAGGTGCACCGTGCTGGCGATGTTGCTCAGGTACAGCGCC
>NZ_VIDT01000695.1 GCF_006519715.1 Ideonella azotifigens | reverse complement strand
ATCCACCGCGCCGGGCCGCGGGCCGCCGGGCCGTTCGTGGCGGTCAACTGCAGCGCCATTCCCGAGGCGCTGCTGGAGTCCGAGCTGTTCGGCCATGTGAAAGGCGCGTTCACCGGCGCGGTCACCAACCACCGCGGGCTGTTCCAGAGCGCGCATGGCGGCACGCTGTTCCTGGACGAGATCGGCGACATGCCGCCGGCGCTGCAGGTCAAGCTGCTGCGCGTGCTGCAGGAGCGCCAGGTGCGGCCGGTGGGCGCGCAGCAGTCGATCGCGGTGGATGTGCGCATCCTTTCGGCCACCCACCGCGACCTGGAGGCGGCGCTGGCCAGCGGCGAGTTCCGCGAGGACCTTTACTACCGGCTCAACGTGGTGACGCTGACGCTGCCCACGCTGGCCGAGCGGCGCGAGGACATTCCGCTGCTGGCCCAGCACTTCCTGCAGCGCCTGGCCGCCAAGTACGACAAGAAGCTCAATGGCTTTGCGCCGGACGCACTGAGCGCTTTGGCGACTGCCGCCTGGCCCGGCAATGTGCGCCAGCTGCACAACGCCGTCGAACAGGTCTGCGCGCTGGCCACCGCACCGCTGATCCCGCTGGCGCTGGTGCAGCGCGCGTTGCGGGTGCCGACAGTGGAGGTGCTCACTTACGCTGAGGCCCGTCGCCGCTTCGAGCACGACTACCTGGTCGGCCTGCTGAAACTGACCGACGGCCAGGTCGCCGACGCTGCGCGGCTGGCCGACCGTAACCGGACCGAGTTCTACCGGCTGCTGCAGAAGAACGGCCTGACGCCCGGCCTGTTTCGCAGCGAGTCGCCGGATGGCGACAGCGATGGCGCAGTGCAGCAACCGCCTGTCGCCGGCTAGCGACAGCGAATTTTCTTAACGAAATCAGGCACTTGCGAAACAGGAGAGGGTAAGCCCCCAGAAGCTGTCGCTGAACGGCGACGCTTTTCTCCCCCGAAAGGGGGGATGGGACGGCCTGATTTGCTCAAGTCATTGATTTGAAAGAGAAAAATAGGGTGGCACAGGCTTTGCGGTAAAGCACCGCAATGACTACTTCCGCCAACCCCTCTTTGCCTCGCATCGGCCGCCGCCGCTGGCAGGCTGCGGTGCTGGCCTTGCCGCTGGCGCTGCTGGCGCAGGCTGTGACTGCCGCCACTTCGGCGGCGATGGATCTCGACACGCTGGCCCAGAAGGCCCAGGCCCTGGCCGCCCAGCCCTACCAGCCCACGCCCAGCAGCACGCCGCAGGCGCTGAAAGACCTGACGTACGACCAGATGCGGTCCATCCGCTTCAAGCCGGCGCGTGCGGTCTGGCGTGAACAGCAGCTGCCGTTCGAGCTGATGTTCTTCCACCTCGGCAAGTACCAGACCGAGCCGGTGCGCCTGCACGAGCTGAACGGCGACGCCAGCCGCGACTTCAAGTTCGACGCCGCCGACTTCAGCTACGACTTCAAGAAGACCTTCGACCCGGCCGCCTGGGGCGACATCGGCTACGCCGGTTTCCGCGTGCACACCCAGATGACGCCCGGCGCGACCTACAAGGACGAGCTGGTGGTCTTCCAGGGCGCCAGCTACTTCCGCGCGCTGGGCGCGGGGCAGCACTACGGCCTGTCGGCCCGTGGCCTGGCGGTGGACACCGCCGGCGGCCTGAAGGGCGAGGAATTCCCGCGCTTCACCGACTTCTGGCTGCAGCGCCCCGCGGCCGATGCCAAGTCGCTGGTCGTGCTGGCACTGATGGACTCGCCGCGTGTCACCGGCGCCTACCGCTTCGACATCACGCCCGGCGTCACCACGCAGGTCAGCGTGCACGCGAAGCTGGTGCTGCGTGACACCAAGGAGCCGATCAAGACCTTGGGCATCGCGCCGCTGACCAGCATGTTCTCGTTTGGCGAGAACCAGCCGCACCGCAGCGACTTCCGTCCCGAAGTGCACGACAGCGATGGCCTGATGATGGCCACCGGCGACGGTGAATGGCTGTGGCGCCCGCTGCAGAACCCCAAGTCCACGCTGACCACCTCGTTTGCGATGCGTTCGCCCAAGGGCTTCGGCCTGATGCAGCGTGACCGCAACTTCAGCAGCTACGAAGACAGCGAAGCCAGCTACGAGCGCCGGCCTTCGGCCTGGATCACGCCGCTGGGCGACTGGGGCACCGGCCGCGTGGAGCTGGTGCAGCTGCACACGCCTGACGAAACCAACGACAACATCGTCGCCTACTGGGTGCCGGCCACGCTGCCGGCCCCGGGCCAGGTGCTGGACATGGCCTGGCGCGTGGACTGGCAGGGCGAGCAGCAGCAGCGCCCGCCGGCCGGCTGGGTCACGCAGACCCGCGTGGGCCGCAGCTACGCGACGCTGAAGGACAACGAGCAGCAGCTGATCGTCGACTTCGCCGGCCCTGCGCTGGACAAGCTCGAAGCCTCGGCCGCCGAAGTGCCGGCCGGTGCCAAGCAGGCCGCGCTGCGCGCCGTGGTCTCGGCAGATGGCAATGGCCGCATCGAAGAACAAACCTTGTACCGCGTCAGCGCCAACGGCGCCTGGCGACTGGCCCTGCGCGTGATGACCGTCGACCCGACGAAGCCGGTCGAACTGCGGGCCTTCCTCCAATCTGGCAACGACACCGTGAGTGAAACATGGACGCATCTCCTGACAGCGCAATGAAGTGCGCACGCGGCAATACCGCGTCGTACGCACGCCCCGTCGTGGCCAGCCGCGCCACGAACGGAACCACCAACGGAACCTCCTACGTGCCCGGCATGCCGGCCATCCATCGCGGCAGC
>NZ_VIDT01000694.1 GCF_006519715.1 Ideonella azotifigens | reverse complement strand
CGTCGAACAGCGTGCGCAGCCGGTTCAGCTGGGCGCTGACCGCCGGCTGGCTCAGGTGCAGCCGCGCAGCGGCCCGGGTGACGTTCTGCTCGGCCAGCAAGGCCTCCAGCGTGGCCAGCAGGTTCAGGTCGAGTCGCTTTTCGCCATCCATGTGGTGGATGGTAGCCAATCGATCTGGTGATTTCACGGATGACTCGTAGCCGGCCAGACTGGCGGCCTTCCCCCTTCAGGAGCCATCCCATGAGCCGCCGCGTGCTGATCGTCCATGCCCATCCCGAGCCCCGCTCGCTGAACCGCCAACTGGTGGACGAGGCGGTGTCGACGCTGCTACAGCAAGGCCACGAGGTGATGCAGTCGGACCTGCATGCGATGGGCTGGAAGGCAGTGTTCGACGCGCAGGACTTCCCCAGCCGGGCCAACGCCAAGCGGCTGGACTTCATCGCCGAATCTGGCCACGCGTTTGCGAACGGGCTGCAGACGGCGGACGTCGAAGAAGAGCAACGCAAGCTGCTCGCGGCCGATGCGCTGATCCTGCAGTTCCCGCTGTGGTGGTTCGGCATGCCGGCCATCCTCAAGGGCTGGGTGGACCGCGTGTTTGCCTACGGCCTGGCCTATGGCTGGCAGGGCGCCGGCAACCGCTACCGCTATGGCGAAGGCGGGCTGCAGGGCAAGCGCGCGCTGCTGTCAGTCACCGTCGGCGGGCCGGCCGAAGACTACGCGCCGCGTGGCATCAACGGCCCGCTGGAGCAGCTGCTGTTCCCCATCACGCATGGCACGCTGTTTTTCCCCGGCATGGCGGTGCTGCCCACGCATGCGGTCTACGGCACTGGTCGCCTGGACGATGCACGTGTCGCCGCGGCCCGGCTGGCCTGGCAAGCGCGACTGGCCGGCCTGTTCAGTGACGCGCCAATCGCCTTTCGCCCGCAGAACGGCGGCGACTACCCGGACGGGCACGCGCTGGCCGAACAAGTGGCGCCGGGCCAAAGCGGCTTGCTGGCGCACATTGCCGAAACATCGCCGGACCGTTGACTGTTCCTGACTCGAAACACCGCTGACCATTCGAATCCGCAGAACGATGCAGTCGAAGCGCATGAACCACGCGAGCCCCGGGGGTTCTCAAAATCGAGCCCAATCCAGCGCTCCTGCTGACTCCCTCAACCCCTCGCTCCAAGGCTCGCCATGTCTGCATCCATCGTCATCGTCTATCACAGCGGCTACGGCCACACCAAGAAGATCGCCGAGGCCGTCGCCGAAGGCGCTGGCAGCGCCGCCAGCCTGCTGGCCATCGACGCCGAAGGCAACCTGCCCGAAGGCGGCTGGGAACAGCTGGCCGCGGCCACCACCATCGTCTTCGGCTCGCCGACCTACATGGGCACCGTGAGCTGGCAGTTCAAGAAGTTCGCCGACGCCAGCTCCAAGGTCTGGTTCACGCAAGGCTGGAAGGACAAGCTGTTCGCCGGCTTCACCAACTCGGCCTCGATGAACGGCGACAAGCTCAGCACGCTGCACTACCTCACCACGCTGGCGATGCAGCACAGCGGCCTGTGGGTGGGCACCGGCATGATGCCGTCCAACAGCAAGGCCGCCACGCGCAACGACATCAACTACGTCGCCTCGTTCGGCGGCCTGATGACCGCCACGCCGTCGGACGCTTCGGCCGACGAAATGGTCCCGGGCGACATCGCCACTGCCAAGGCCTTCGGCCAGCGCCTGGCCACCACGACCGCGCGCTTCGCCTGAAGTCACAGCGTCTTCTCCTGACGCGCGAAGGCCGGCAACATGCCGGCCTTTTTTCATGCGCCGACGAAGGCGCTACCCGAGCGCATTGATGCCGCGCGGCACCACCGAGAGCTTGCGGCGGTACTGCGGCCGCAGCTGGTAGACCTGGGCCGGGCGGTGCGCGCCGGCCATCGTCGTTTCGCCAGCAATCGGCTCCAGCATGCCCAGTTCCTCGATCTTGCGGCGAAAGCTCACCTTGTTGATCGGCTCGCCCAGCACCGCCTCGTACACCGCCTGCAGCTGCGGCAGCGTCACGCGCTCGCCGCAGAGGTAGATCGGCAGCGACGAATACTGGCTCTTGGTGCGCACCCGCGCCACTGCGGTGGCGACCATCTCGCCATGGTCGAACGGCAGGCTGGGCAGGCTGTCGATGGGCGCGGTGCGCAGCCCTGGCCGGTCCGCCGGCAGCAGTTCAAACGCGACCACCGCGTAGTAGACGATGGACACCGACCAGCCGCGCGAATCGCGCTTCGCGCCGGACCAGGTCGCCAACTGCTCCAGGTAGGGGCTGACGATGCCGGCCTTTTCCTGCAGCGCCCGCGCCGCTGCGTGCCAGGCGGTCGCGTCCTCCTGCACATGCACGAAGCCGCCCGGCAGGGCTGGCACGCCGGCAAACGGCGGCCGGTCGCGGTCCACGAGCACCACGTGCAGGGCCTGGTCCTTCAGCGTCAGCAGCACCACGTCGACAGTGCAGATCACGGCGGGGAATTCGGTCGTGGAAGCTGGGGAGCTTGGCTTGAGGGCCATGAAAGAAAACGAACTCTGTGAGGGGAAGGACTTTGTTCAGTCTAGCAACCAAGCCCGTCCGGCCTGTGCGGAATAGATAGTTGCAACATTAAACAAAGTCATCTACAGTGCGGCTCATCGATGCTTCAAGACCCGAGGAAGTCCATGACCCGCCAGAAGATCCAGCTGCTCATCATCGACCCGCAGAACGACTTCTGCGACCTGCCGCAAGACTGGTGGCCGCTCGACCCGGTCAGCGGCCAGCGCAC
>NZ_VIDT01000693.1 GCF_006519715.1 Ideonella azotifigens | reverse complement strand
GCTGCTGCCCGCCGGACATCTGCGCCGGGTATTTGGCGCCGCTGCCCGGCAGGCCGACCAGCGCCAGCAGTTCCTCGACCCGCGCGGCCACTTGTGCCCGAGGCAGGCGCCGGTTGACCAGGCCGTAGCCGACGTTGTCGGCAATGCTGAGGTTGGGGAACAGCGCGTAGGACTGGAAGACGATGCCGTAGTCGCGCGCGGCCGGCGGCAGGCGGGAGATGTCCCGCCCGGCTTGCACCAGCGTGCCGGCGCTCTGGGTTTCCAGCCCGGCAATGATGCGCAGCAAGGTCGTCTTGCCGCAGCCCGAAGGCCCGAGGAAGCAGACGAACTCGCCTGGCGCGATGGCCAGGTCAATGTCTTCCAGCGCGGTGAAAGCGCCGAACTGCTTGGCCACGCCTTGCAGCGACAGGCAAGGTTCGCGGCTTGCCGACACGTCGCCTGCCGGGGCTTGGGTTTGGGCTTGCAGCATCGCGGGCCAGCCTGGGCTTACTTCTTCTTTTCGCTCTTGACGTCGTAGCGCTTGGTCCACTCGGCCAGGATGCGCTCGCGGTTCGCCGCGGCGAATTCGAAGTCCATCTTGATCAGGCGGGACTCGTAATCGGCCGGGATGTTGGGCAGCTTGGGCGCGACGCCGGGCTGGGCCGTCAGCGCGAAGTTCTTGCCGTAGAGCAGCATCGCGTCCTTGCTCGAAGCCCAGTCGGCCAGCTTCTTCGCTGCCGCCAGGTTCTTGGTGCCCTTGTGGATGCCAAACGATTCCAGGTCCCAGCCCAGGCCTTCCTTGGGGAACACCAGCTCGATGGGCGCACCCTTGGCCTTGTTGGACTGGCCGCGGTACTCGAATGAGATGCCGGCCACAAACTCGCCGGCCGCCGCCATGTTGCAAGGCTTGGAGCCGGAGTGGGTGTATTGCGCGATGTTCTCGTGCAGCGCGTCCATGTACTTCCAGCCGCCGCCCTTGCCTGCATCGTCGCCCCACAGCTGCAGCCAGGCGACCACGTCGAAATAGCCGGTGCCCGATGAGGCCGGGTTGGGCATCACGATCTGGCCCTTGTACTCGGGCTTGGTCAGGTCCTTCCAGCTGGTGGGGATGGGAATGTTCTTCTTCTTGGCCTCGACGGTGTTGAAGCAGACGGTGGCACCGAACACGTCCATGCCCCACCAGGCCGGCGGCGACTTCTTGTCACGGTACTGCGGCATGATCGCGTCGAGGTTCAGCGGCGCGTAGGCTTCCAGCATGCCTTCGCGCGCCATCAGCGCCATGCTGGATGCCGCCACGCCCCAGACCGCGTCGGCCTGCGGATTGGCCTTTTCGGCCAGCAGCTTGGCGGTGATGACGCCGGTGGAGTCGCGCACCCACTTGATCTCGATGTCCGGGTTGACCTGGTTGAACGCCGCCTGGTAAGCCTTCAGCTGGTCGGTCTCCAGCGCGGTGTAGACGGTCAACGAAGTCTTCTCGGCCAGGGCACCGGTGGCGGCCACAAGGCCGATCACGGCAGCCAACATCGATTTCAGAAAGCGCATGCAAACTCCTGCAGATGAATGAACGGTCCTTGCGACGGTGCTCGCAAGATCAAGACCAGCCTCGCATTCTGCGGATTGAAGATGAAAGATTGTTGACAATCTCCAAACTGGCGCGAGTTCCCCTAAGATTCCGGCATGAGCACACCGACCATTGCACAGCTTCAGGGCACCTCGCTGCCAAGCTTGGTGCAGACCGAGATCGAACGCATGATCCTGAGCGGCGAGCTGGGCGCCGGAGCCAAGCTGCCGGAGGCCGCGCTGGCCGCTCAACTGGGCGTTTCGCGCGGGCCGCTGCGCGAGGCCTTTCGCATGCTGGAGCAGGCCGGCCTGGTGCGCACCGAGAAGAACCGCGGCGTGTTCGTGCGCGAGCTGCCCATCGCCGAGGTGCTGGAGATCTTCGAGGTGCGCGCGATGATGGACCAGTACGTGGGCCGCAAGCTGGCCACCACGCTGAAGGCTCCCGAGGTGCGCGAGCTGCGCAAGCTGGTCGACGCGATGGACAGCGCCGCCAAGGCAAGCGACGCCAACGACTTCCACCAGCTCAACCTGCAGCTGCACGACCGCCTGCTGGAGCTGGCCGGCAATGCCAAGCTGACGGCCACCTACCGCAAGCTGATCAACGAACTTTCGCTGCACCGCCGGCAAAACCTGACGGCGGAGTCGATGGCGATCTACGCCCGCGAGCACCGGCAGATCGTCAAGGCGATTGCCGCTGGCGACGCCGAGGCCGCGGGCGATGCCATGTTCCAGCACACGATGAACAGCCGCGAGCGCACGCTGCAGAACCACGTGAAGGCGCAGCAAGCGCAAGGGGCTGCGAATGTCGCTCACCTTGGCTGACATCGAAACACTGTTCGCAGCGCATGGCGGCACGATGTACAGCGGCGAGCCGGTCACGCAGACCGAGCACGCGCTGCAGACCGCCCGGCTGGCCGAGCAGGCCGGCGCCGACGACGAACTGGTGACGGCCGCGCTGCTGCACGACCTTGGCCATTTGCTGACGGCCGCAGCGCATGGCGACACGCCCACGCTGCACGGAGTGGACGACCAGCACCAGACCGCCGTGCTGCCACACCTGAAGCCGCTGTTCGGCCCGCGCGTGCTGCGCGCCATCGCCGGCCACGTCAACGCCAAGCGCTACCTTTGCGCGACCGACGATGGCTACCGCGAACAGCTGTCGGCCGATTCGGTGCGCAGCCTGGCGCTGCAGGGCGGCGTGTTCAGCGCGCAGCAGGCGCGGGCCTTCATTGCCGCACCAGGGGCCGCCGA
>NZ_VIDT01000692.1 GCF_006519715.1 Ideonella azotifigens | reverse complement strand
GGCCCGCTGGGCAACCCGCCTGACATCACCAACCCGCCCGGCGCCACAGGCGAGAAGTTGTCGTTTGCCTACTACCAGAAGTGCATCCAGCCCATCCTCGATGCGGCGCTGGCAGCCCCGGACGGCAGCAACCACACCAACACCTGCGCCAGCGGTGGCTGCCATGACAACACCACCGGCACCGGCGGCGCGCTGCGCGTGGTCGGCGGCGCGGCGGCCCAGGACCTGAGCCAGTCGGCGGACGTGATCCGCGCCACCGACATGTACCGCAACTTCTATTCGGCCCAGGGCGTGACGCTGCCTGGCAATGCCGACGACAGCCGGCTGTTCGACAAGCCCTTGCTGAAGAACGTGCTGCACGGCGGCGGCCTGATCTTTGCGAGTGAGTCCGATCCGAATGCGCAGAAGATCCGCTACTGGATCTCCAACCCCGCGCCGCAGGGCCAGGACGAATTCAGCACCGCCTCCTACAGCATGTTCACACCCGCCGACCCGGCCACCGGCACCTGCAACACGACCCCATGAGCTTTTTCTCCCGTCTGGGCGGTGTGACAGGCCTTGCCGCACAGCTGACGATTTTGGTCGCCCTGGCAGCTTCGGCCGCCTCCGCAGTGGCGCAAACTGTCATGCCAGCAGTCGACGCGCCAGAGGCTGTGCCATCGGTCGGCATTCCGCAGCCCCTGGTCTGGGTCGGCGCCGAGCCTGGACGTGACGACAAGGTCGAGATCGTGCAGGTCCAGGTGGCCTACGTCGAGATGCGCAGCGGCCCGGGCCGCGGCTACCCGATCTTCTACGTCGCCAAGCGCGAGGAGTGGCTGCGCATCGAGTTGCGCCACACCGACTGGTACCAGGTCCGCACCGCCAACGGCAAGGTCGGCTGGGTGCAGCGCGGCCAGCTGGAAAATACCGTCGTGGCCGGCGGCGACCAGCTTTACCGCAACGTGGTGCTGGGCGACTACCTGAACCGCAAGGTGGAGCTGGGAGCCGCCTGGGGCCGCTTCAAGTCCGAGCCGATGATCCGCTTCTGGACCGCGTATCGCATGTCCGACACGCTGAGCCTCGAAGGCTCGCTGGCCCAGGTGCAGGGCGTGTACTCCGGCAGCACGCTGTGGCATGCAGACCTGATGGCCGAGCCCTGGTCAGACCAGCGCCTGTCGCCGTATTTCGCGGTCGGCGTGGGCCAGTTCAAGAACATCCCGAACCAGAGCCTGGTCGAGTCCCAGACCACCGATGCCAAGCTGGCCGACATGCGGCTGGGCCTGCGCTGGCATCTGACTGACCGCTTCGTGCTGCGGCTGGACGGCACGCTCTACACCGCCTTCCTGTCGCAGCAGCGCACCGGCGAATACCGCGCGTATTCGGCCGGCCTGTCGTTCTTCTTCTGATTGCCACCCATGGCCCACTTTTCCTCCCGCACGCTCCTGGCCGCCAGCGCGCTGCTGCTGTCCCTGCCCGCGCTGGCTGTCGACACCACCACCTCGGGCGACCAGCAAGCCGTGGTGCCGCAGATCCAGCGCAGTGACCTGCGGCCGGCCCGCTTCCCATCCAACGACTTCGAGGTCGGGCTGTTCGGCGGCATCTACGGCACGCAGAACTTCGGCGCCAGCTTCGCCGGTGGCGCGCGTGTCGGCTACCACATCACCGAAGACTTCTTCGCCGAAGCCGCCTACGGCCAGACCAATGTCACGGACGAGGCCTTCCGCCGCGTGCTGCCCGGCGGCATCTTCACCAGCGACACAGAGAAGCTCAGCTACTACGACCTGTCGGTCGGCTGGAACATGCTGCCCGGCGAGATCTTCCTCGGCAGCAGCACCGCGAAGATTTCGCAGGTCTACCTGATCGGCGGCCTGGGCCGCACCAGGTTCGTCGACCAGCGCGAGCAGACCTTCAACTTCGGCGTCGGCGTGAAGGTCTTCCTGGCCAACTGGTTCGCGCTGCGCGTGGACATGCGCGACCACATCTTCACGCTGGACCTGCTGGGCAAGCGCGACAGCACCCACAACCTCGAACTGACGACCGGCGCGTCGTTCTTCTTCTGACCGTCCTGCCTGCGTTCCCTGCCGTTGTCATGAACCTCCTGTCTACCCTGCTGCGCCCCGCTGCGCTGTGCCTGCTGCTGCTCGCAGGCCTGGCCCAGGCCACGCCCACGCCCAATGCCCCGGCGCCCGATTTCACGCTGCGCACCGCCGAGGGCCGCAACCTGCGCCTGCAGGAGCAGCGCGGCCAGGTCGTGATGCTGAACTTCTGGGCCACCTGGTGCGGGCCCTGCCGGGAAGAGATGCCTCAATTGGGCAAGCTCTACGAGCGCTACCAGGGCGCCGGCTTCCAGCTGCTGGGGGTCAACGTGGACGAGGACCCGGCCGCGGCCGCGGCGCTGGCGCAAAAGCTGGGCGTGAAGTTCCCGGTGCTGCTGGACAGCGCCAAGCAGGTCAGCAAGCTCTACGAGCTGAACTCGATGCCGTCCACCGTGCTGATCGACCGTGACGGCAAGGTGCGCTTCCTGCACCGCGGCTACCGCGCCGGTGTCGAGCAGACCTACGACCAGCAGATCCGCACGCTGCTGAAGGAGTGACGCGATGACGAACCTCCTGCGCACCCTGCCCGCCCTGGCCCTGCTGGCCGCCACGCTGCTCGCCGGCTGCAGCACGCCGCAGCCCTGGGTCCAGCCCTATGAGCGCGAGCGCCTGGCCGACCCGATCATGCAGTTCTCGCGCGACAGCCTGGCCGAAAAGCACCGCGACCATGTCTACACCGTCCGCGAAGGCGGCCGCGGCGCCACCGGCGTGCAGGG
>NZ_VIDT01000691.1 GCF_006519715.1 Ideonella azotifigens | reverse complement strand
TCTGGTGCGGTGACGACCTCGCGCAGGTCGTCGAACAGCGTGCTGGTGCCGGTTTCAGAGCGTTTTGCCACGGCGGTCATTCTCGGCCAAGTCGCCCCCGGGGCCATGCCCGCTCGTCCGCGCCAGGGCACCGCCTAAAATGCTCGGCTTCCCTCCCCACTCTGCCGCAGCGGCGCCCTCTCGGCCGCGGCGGCCTGCTGCCCGATGAGCTCCAACCAACTCGACAAGAAATCCCAGGCCTGGTCCGCGCTCTTCTCAGAGCCGATGAGCGAGCTGGTGAAGCGCTACACCTCCAGCGTCTTCTTCGACAAGCGCCTGTGGGCGGCCGACATCGAAGGCAGCCTGGCCCATGCCGGCATGCTGGCCGCGCAAGGCATCATAGGCGCGCAGGACCTGGCCGACATCCAGCGCGGCATGGCGCAGATCAAAGGCGAGATCGAGGCCGGCCAGTTCGAGTGGAAGCTGGAGCTGGAAGACGTGCACCTCAACATCGAGGCCCGCCTGACCCAGTTGGTGGGCGACGCCGGCAAGCGCCTGCACACCGGCCGCTCGCGCAACGATCAGGTCGCCACTGACGTGCGCCTCTGGCTGCGCAGCGAGATCGACCAGATTGGCGAGCTGCTGGCCGACATGCAGCGCGCGCTGGTCAGCGTGGCGGCCGACCACACCGAAACCGTGATGCCAGGCTTCACGCACATGCAGGTGGCGCAGCCGGTGAGCTTTGCGCACCACCTGCTGGCCTATGTGGAAATGTTCGCCCGCGATGCCGAACGCCTGACGGACTTGCGCAAGCGCGTGAACCGCCTGCCGCTGGGCGCCGCCGCGCTGGCGGGCACCAGCTACCCGCTGGACCGTGAGGCAGTGGCGAAGTCGTTGGGCTTTGACGGTGTCTGCCAGAACAGCCTGGACGCCGTGAGCGACCGTGACTTCGCGATCGAGTTCAGCGGCTTTGCCGCGCTGGTGATGATCCACGTCTCGCGCATGGCCGAGGAGATCGTGCTGTGGATGAGCCAGAACTTCGGCTTCATCGACCTGTCGGACCGGTATTGCACCGGCTCGTCCATCATGCCGCAGAAGCGCAACCCGGACGTGGCCGAGCTGGCGCGTGGCAAGAGCGGCCGCGTGGTCGGCCACCTGATGGGCCTGATCACCTTGATGAAGGGCCAGCCGCTGACCTACAACAAGGACAACCAGGAAGACAAGGAGCCGCTGTTCGACACCGTGGACACGGTCAAGGACACGCTGCGCATCATGGCCGAGATGGTGGGCGGCGAAGTGGCGGCCGACGGTTCACGCAGTGGCGGCCTGAAGGTCAAGGCCGATGCGATGGAGCGCGCCGCGCTGCGCGGCTATGCCACGGCGACCGACCTGGCCGACTACCTGGTCAAGAAGGGCTTGCCGTTCCGCGACGCACACGAGGTCGTGGCGCATGCCGTGAAGGAAGGCCTGAAGCAGGGTGTGGACCTGGCCGAGTTGCCACTGGCCACGCTGCAGGGCTTTGATGCCCGCATCACCGACGATGTGTTCTCGGTGCTGACGCTGCGCGGCTCGCTGAATGCCCGCAATGTGCTGGGCGGCACCGCGCCGGTGCAGGCGCTGGCGCAGATTGCGCGTCACCAGGCCCGCCTGGGTCGGTGACAAAAAGGGAGAGTGGCCCTGGCTCCGCCGAACCTGGCCACTCATTCCCAGATGCTCAAGGCTTGGTCACGGTGAAGTAGAAGCCGGACTTGGCCGACAGCGTGCCGGCCATCGGCACGACTTCGCCGTTTTCGTTCAGCCCATAGCAGTCGACCGAGAAGCGGCCGGCGACGATTTCGCCGTTGTAGTCGGTCGAGGACGGCAGCTCGAACTGGTACTTGTGCGAGCCGATCTTGGTCAGCTGCGAACCTTCGACCGAGATGTACTGGCTCACCGAGCCGGACACCGGGACCACCATGTCCACATGGAAGACCTTCAGGTCGTGCTGGGCCTCGGGCTTGAAGGTGATTTCCACCCGCGTGCCGAGGATCTGCTGGCCGGTCAGCGGGATGAACTTGCCCTTCTTGTTGGTGTAGCCCATCTGGCCGTAGTCCAGGGCCTTGTCCACATACGGGTGATAGAAGACTTCCACGGTGTCGGCCGCCAGGGCCGAGCCAGCGGCCCAGAAGCCCATGGCAGCCGCCAGCGCGGCCTTTTTCCAGAAAGAGAGAGACATGCGAATGACTTTCGAAAAGAGGAACAGGAAAGAAACGAAGAGAGGGAAGGAAGCGCGCATCCATTCACCGGATGCCGGGTTGAAGAGGCGTCAGTGCATCGATGCGGGGCCCTCCGGTTGAGGGGTTGAAGAAAGCGCGAGGCAGCCGGCCGTCTGCCGCGCGGACATGGCTCCGCCTGCGGCGCTGTCCGATTCTGAAAACCGGGCGCCCGAGGCGAAGAAAGGGAACAGGGGGAAGCGGCGCGCGCTTCAGGCCTGGGCTGTCGCCAGGCCCGGCGCGCCGGGTGTCATGGGTCGAACTTCAGGCCCTGGGCGACCAGGCTGGTGCCGTCCAGCGACAAGGTGCCGCGCACCTCGATGCGCACGCCGTTGGCCAGCGCCGATTCGGTGCCCTGGCTGAGCACCGTGTCGGCAAACGAAACCGGCGTGCCCAGCAGCGTGAAGCGCTGCGCTGCCAGGTCCAGCGCCGAGAGCTGGCCCACCAGGCTGAAGTTCTGCTTGTTGACCCGGTCGCCATCCTCGGCCACCGGCCTCACCGTCAGCGTATTGGCCTGCACCACGCCGCCGCTGGCGCTGCCTTCAACCCGCACGCGCAGGCCCGTC
>NZ_VIDT01000690.1 GCF_006519715.1 Ideonella azotifigens | reverse complement strand
CGCTGCGCGGCGGCGAAGGCACCGGCTGGACCGAGTTCTGGGCGGTGCTGCAGGCCGAGCTGCAGGCCCGTCACGCCAGCCGGCCCACGCACAACGAGGCCGAACTGCGGCTGCTGGCCAGCCGTTTCCCTGCGGAGATCAGCCTGCAGCTGGCGCGCTGGTCAGGCGTGGTCTGCGCCGGGCTGGTGATGTTCGAGACCGCCACGGTCTGCCACCTGCAGTACATGGCGGCCGATGCGCAATCCCGGCGCTGCGCGGCGCTGGATCAGCTGGTGGAACGTGCCATCGTGCACGCACAGACACGTGGCAAGTGGTTCGACTTCGGCCATTCGAACGAAGATGGCGGATGGGTGCTGAACGAAGGCCTGGCTTTCTACAAGGAAAGCTTCGGCGCCACTGCGGTGGTGCACGAGCACTACCTGCTAACCTGCCCTGCGCCCCCCGAAACACACAACGGAGACTGATGCTTTGGCCCATGTGGACGACTGCCGCTTGGTGCAAATCCGCACCATCCACGACGAGCGGGGCTCCATCTCGTTTGCCGAAACCGGCGTCGACTTCGACTTCCCCATCCTGCGCGCCTATTGGACCTATGGCGTGCCGCCGGGCGCCTCGCGCGCCGGCCACGCCCACCTGCAGTTGCACCAGCTCTACGTGGCCGTCACGGGGGCCTTCGACGTCTCGATGGACGACGGCACGCACCAGCGCACCGTGCGCCTGACCCACCCCGGCGAAGGCCTGCTGATGACGCCCGGCATCTGGCGCGAGCTGCACCACTTCACGCCTGGCGCCGGCCTGCTGGTGCTGGCCTCGGCCTTGTTCGACGAGGCCGACTACATCCGCGAGCACGCGGACTTCATGCGCTGGGTGAACCGCTAGCGGCCGGAGCCGTCTCTTTCGGCGGGCCCAGTTCGCGCGCCGCCGCCATCAGCTCCTGCAGCCACACGGGCCGCGGCTGCGGATGCGGTTGCCACCAGGCCTGGTGCAAATGATTCACCAGCTTGCGCGCCTGGTGCACCGTGGCCTGCGGCTGCATCAGCTGTTCGCGCAGCGCGTCCCCACCTGGAAAGCTCAAGCCATGTTCGACGCAGAGCGCATCAATGCGCCAGGCCAGGTGCTGCAGCAGCGAGGGCCCGTGCGTCAGCGCCGCAGCGCAGTCGCCGCAGGCCTCGTGCGTCAGGCCGGCGGCCAGGTCTTCCCGGAACTGCCAGTAGCCAGCGCCGTTGTACAGGTCCAGCATGGACTGCTTGTCCATGTCGTGCAGGTCGTAGCGCGCGGCCAGCTCGGTGTTGGCCGCCTCGCTCATGTAGCAGCACAGCGTCGTGTGCCAGGCGGCCCCCATCTTGCGGATGCCGGGCGCCTGGGTCCACGGATACTGGCACTGGCGCACATGCGGCAGCGTCAGCTCGCCATCCGGCGAGCGGCGCCGCACGCCCACGCCGAGCTTGGCGACTTTCTCCTCGAAGGCCAGCGAAGGGCCGGCCTGCGGTTCGGTCGATTTTTCCTCCTCTTTCGGGCGCGGATACAGCCCGTCGGACGCCGCCACTTCCAGCCCCAGCTCGCGCCCCAGCGCCACCGCCTCGTCCACCCAGCGGGTGCGCTCGGCCGGGTCCATGTGGTCCAGGTGCAGGTGGCCGATGGCGTCGCGGATCGGCGCGATGTTCATCTCCATCGGCTGCGCGTAGACGGAGTTCACGCCCCAGGACTTGCCCAGGCGCACGACCTCTGGAAGCTGGTGCAGATTCATCGCGCAGGCAGTGAAGCAGAGCTGGATCTCTGCTGGCCGGCCGGTCTGGTCGCGCAGCGCAACCACGTCCTTGACTGTCTGCACAAAGCGTTCGAACGAGGCGCCCACGCGCACCGCCTCGAAGACCTCGGCAGTGGCACCATCGATCGACAGGCCGATGCTGTCCAGCCGCGCATAAGCGTCGCGGTACTTGCCGCGCACGGGAATCGTGCCGTTGGACACCACCGAGACAACGGCCTTGGGATGCAGCTCGTGGCAGATGTCGATCACCTCGCTCAGTTGCGGGTGCAGCAGCGGCTCGCCGCTGGTCAGGTCGATCTCGCTGAAGCTGGCCTGGCCGGCGCTGGCGCTGAGCAGCCGCCGCACATCGGCCGGCGCCAGGTATTCCTTGCGGAAGCCGGTGATGACGTCGTCGCAGCCGATGCAGCGCAGGTTGCAGTTTTCGCTGACCGGCAGCCAGAAGATTTCCGGATGCAGCCGCAGATGACCTGCCCGGCCGGCCGCGATGTTGCCGGCCACGGCCTGCTGGAAGGCCGCGGCAAACAGCGGGTCCACGGCCTCGGCCTGGTGCTTGCGCTGGGGCGCTTCCGGCAGGGGTGCTGCGGCGGCTGCATCCATGGGACTTGCTCAGCGCTTGCGTGCCACCAGGCAGATCTCGGCTGCCTGGTCCGGGAACTGGCGGCCCAGCTCGATCAGGCCTTGCAGCCCGGCCTGGCCCAGCTGCGGCATCAGCGGCGCCATCTGCGCATGCGTGAACGGCTTGAAGAGATAGCCCTCGAAGCCGGCTTCCTCCAGGCCCAGCCCCAGCACCAGCGCGCGCAGCTCGGCCGCGCCATAGACCATGGGCTGGCCCAGCAGGCGGTTGCGCTCGCCCAGCGTGTTGGCCGCCGGGATCAGCCCGATCTGCACCGCCAGCAACCGGTGGAACGAACCGGCATTCGGCACGCTGACCAGCAGGTGGCCGCCCGGCCTCAGCAGCGCCAGCGCGGCGCGCAGCAAGGCCTCAGGCTCGGCAGTTTCGTGGATCACGCCGGACACCAGCACTAGGTCGACTTCCGGTGTGCCGCCGCG
>NZ_VIDT01000069.1 GCF_006519715.1 Ideonella azotifigens | reverse complement strand
CATGCCTGCCGGGGGCGGCCCGGGCGTGGGCCTGCAGTTGTTGCTCTGCCAGGTCGGAGAGCATGGAAAGAGGGGATGAAACCATGTTCACCACGATCCTATATCGCCTCCTCCCTTCGCATGATTTGGATCAAGCGCATCGCCAGTACGATGGATACGCTGTACGCCCTGGGGTTAACCCTCCTATTTCGTTCGCTCAAAAGAAGAGAACCCGTCATGGATTCAGGCGTCATCGATCTTTCGCGCTTGCAGTTCGCACTCACCGCGCTGTACCACTTCCTCTTTGTTCCGCTCACGCTGGGGCTGTCCTTCATGCTGGTCATCATGGAGGCGATCTATGTGATGACCGACAGGCCCATCTGGCGCACCATCACCCGCTTCTGGGCCAAGCTCTTCGGCATCAACTTCGTGCTCGGCGTGGCCACCGGGCTGACGATGGAGTTCCAGTTCGGCACCAACTGGTCCTACTTCTCGCACTACGTGGGCGACATCTTCGGTGCCCCGCTGGCCATCGAGGGGCTGATGGCGTTTTTCCTCGAAGCCACCTTCGTCGGCGTGATGTTCTTCGGCTGGGACCGGCTGTCCAAGCTCGGCCACCTGGTCGTGACCTTCCTGGTCGCGCTGGGCACCAACCTGTCGGCGCTGTGGATCCTGATCGCCAACGGCTGGATGCAGAACCCGATTGGCGCCGAGTTCAACCCCGAGACGATGCGCATGGAGGTGACCGACTTCGTCGCGGTGCTGTTCAACCCGATTGCGCAGGCCAAGTTCGTGCACACGGTGAGCGCTGGCTACGTGATCGCCTCGGTCTTCGTGCTGGGCATCTCCTGCTTCTACCTGCTGCGTGGCCGCTTCCCCGAAGTGGCGCGCCGCTCGATGACGGTGGCCGCCGCCTTCGGCCTGGCCTCGTCGCTGTCGGTTGTGGTGCTGGGCGACGAAAGCGGCTATGTGCTGACCGACAACCAGAAGATGAAGCTGGCCGCCATCGAGGCCGCCTGGCACACCGAGAAGGCACCGGCCGGCCTCACGCTGTTCGGCCTGCCGGACACCGAGGCCAGGACCACGCGCTATGCGGTCGAGATCCCCTGGGTGCTGGGCCTGATCGCCACGCGCAGCCTGCATGGCCAGGTGACCGGCATGTCGGAGCTGGTGCTGCGCGCCCAGGAGCGCATCAGCTCCGGCGTGGTGGCTTACGACGCGGTCGAAAAGCTCAAGCTGGACCCGAAGAACACGCAGGCTCGCGCCGCCTTCGAGCAGCACAAGCACGACATGGGCTACGCGCTGCTGCTCAAGCGCACGCTGGCCGACCCACGCGAGGCCACGCCGCAGCAGATCGCTGCCACCGCCTGGGACACCGTGCCCAGCGTGCCGGTGATGTTCTGGAGCTTCCGCATCATGGCCTTCATCGGCTTCGCGATGATTGCGCTGTTCGCCACCGCCTTCGTGCTGTGCTCGCTGCGCCTGCATGGCCAGGCGCGATGGTTCTGGAAGCTGGCCGTGCTGGCCATTCCGCTGCCCTGGCTGGCAGCCGAGCTGGGCTGGGTGGTGGCCGAAATGGGCCGCCAACCGTGGGCGATTGATGGCGTGCTGCCCACCTTCCTGGCCGCTTCGTCGCTGAGCCGCACCTCGCTGTGGATCACCATCATCGGCTTCACCTCGCTGTACGGCACGCTGGCCGTGATCGAGGTCCGGCTGATGCTCTCGGCCATCCGCAAGGGCCCGTACGACCATCACGACGAGCAGCAGCCCGCGCCCGGCCCGGTGCCGGCCAGTTCACCCGTTGCCGCCTGAGCCCACAAGAAGGACAACAACATCATGGCTTTCTTCGACTACGAAACCCTGCGCTTCATCTGGTGGGCGCTGCTGGGCGTGCTGCTGATCGGCTTCGCGCTGACCGACGGCTACGACCTCGGCGTCGGCGCGCTGCTGCCCTTTGTCGGCAAGACCGACGTCGAGCGCCGCATGGTCATCAACTCGGTGGGCCCGCATTGGGAGGGCCATCAGGTGTGGTTCATCCTGGGCGGCGGCGCGATCTTCGCGGCCTGGCCGTTTGTCTATGCAGTGAGCTTCTCCGGCTTCTACCTGGCGATGTTCGTGGTGCTGGCCGCGCTGATCCTGCGGCCGGTCGGCTTCAAGTACCGCTCCAAGCATGAAGACACCGCCTGGCGCACCCGCTGGGACTGGGCGCTGTTCGTCGGTGGCCTGGTGCCGGCGCTGGTCTTTGGCGTGGCGGTGGGCAATGTGCTGCTGGGCGTGCCGTTCCGGCTCGATTCGGACTTGCGTTCGTTCTACGAAGGCAGCTTCTTTGCGCTGTTCACGCCGTTTTCGCTGCTGTGCGGTTTGCTTTCGGTGGCGATGCTGGTGCTGCACGGCAGCGCCTGGCTGACGATCAAGGTCGAGCCCGGTCCGGTGCATGTGCGCGCACGCCGTTTCGGCACGGTGGCCGGCCTGGCCAGCCTGCTGCTGTTCGCGGCCGGTGGCCTGTTCGTGGCCTATGGCGACCTGGGCTACAAGCTGACCGCGCCGGCCGACCACTTCGGCCCGTCCAACCCGCTGCGCTCGGAGGCTGTGCACACCGCAGGCGCCTGGCTGGCGAACTATGCGGCAGCGCCGCTGACGATGCTCGCTCCCGCCGCCGGTTTCCTCGGCGCGCTGCTGGCGCTGCTGGGCATTCGCCTGCGCAGCGAAGGGCTGGCCTTCTCCGGCTCGTCGCTGTCGGCCGCAGGCATCATCGCCACGGTCGGCGTGTCGATGTTCCCGTTCATCCTGCCTTCCAGCATCGACCCGCGTTCCAGCCTCACCGTGTGGAATGCCTCGTCCACCGAGAGCACGCTGGGCGTGATGCTCTTCGTCACCGTGGTCTTCCTGCCGCTGATCCTGATCTACACCGGCTGGGCCCTGCGCGTGATGCGCGGCCGCGTGACCACCCAAGAGATGGCCACCCACCCGGACCGCTACTGAGGGCCCCCAGGGCCGGGCTGTGCCCGACCCGCCCCCCGAGGGGGTCAAGGAAACTTGGGGCGGCCCTGCGTTTCCTTGGCCGCTCCGGCATCACGATCCAACAAATCGAAAGGACTTTTCAAGCATGTGGTACTTCACCTGGATCCTCGGCCTCGGCCTGGCCGTCGGCTTCGGCATCCTCAACGGCATGTGGCATGAGTTTCATCTGCCGGAGGAGGAGACTCCCGCTGGCGCGTAGCGCACGGCTCAGCCAGAACGGGGAAGGGCAGTTGCTCCGCGCTTCATGGCCGTTCGCCCTGAGCCTGTCGAAGGGTTCCTGAACCCGCTCAACGTTCCTTGAACGCCTCGCGTGCTTTGAGCAAGGGTCGCAGCACGAACTCCAGCACCGTGCGTTCGCCGGTGTTGATCTCGACCGTGGCGGTCATGCCGGGGCGGACGGGCAGGGCCTTGCCGCCGGCTTCCAGGGACGAGTGGTCGACCCGCACCAGCGCGCGGAAGTAGGTGTTGTCGGGGCCGCCGTTGTTGCGTTCGGCGTCGCCCAGTGCGTCGGGGCTGATCGAGTCCACCGTGCCGCGCAGGCCGCCGTAGAGGTTGTAGTCGTAGGCGCTGAGCTTGATCTCGGCCACCTGGCCCACCTTGACGAAGCCGATCTCGCTGGGCTTGATGCGGGCCTCGACCAGCATGCGGCTGGTCAGCGGCACGATCTCCATGATCGCGGCGCCGGGGTTGACCACACCGCCCAGCGTGTTGTTGCGGATGTTCTTGACCAGCCCGACCACCGGCGACTCGATCACGGTGCGCCTGACCATGTCTTCGCGTGCCACCATCTGCTGCTCGATCTGCGCCAGGTCCGACTGCACGCGCAGCATCTCGGTGCTGGCCTCCTGGCGGAAGCGGCTGCGGCGTTCGGTGGACTGTTGCTGCATCTCGCCGATCTGGCGCCGCAGCCGCATCACCTCGACCTCGGACATCAGCCCGCGGGCCGACATGCTCTCGGCCATGTTCAGTTCCTTCTGCACCAGGCCGATGCTGCGCTGGTACGACGCCACGGCCTCGTTGAGCAGCTGCTTGCGCGCATTGAAGGCTTCGATCTCGATGCTGACCAGCTTGGGCTTGGCCGCCAGTTCGGGCGGGAAGTTCAGCGAGTTGGCGCCCGAGGCTTCGGCGCGCAGCCGCACCATGGTCGCCTGCAGGGCCAGTTGCTTGACCTCGCCTTCGTTCTGCTGGGACTCGAAGCGTGTCGGGTCCAGCCTGGCCAGCGGCTGGCCGATCTTCACTTCCGAGCCTTCCTTGACCATCAGCTCTCGCAGGATGCCGCCTTCCAGGCTGGCAATGACTTGCTCGCGGCCGTCTGGCACCACTCGTGCATCGGTGCGGGTGATCTCTTCGACCTTGGTCATGCTGGCCCAGGTGCCGGCTGCGACCACGGTGGCCAGCATCAGCCAGATGGCCGCGCCTGCGCCGGTGCGAGATTCCAGCACCTGCGCTTCGCGCACGCTGCTGAGGAACTGCACGTCGCCCGGTTTCAGGCGGCGCTGCTCGCGCTCTTCGCTCGTTTTGCGCCAGCGCTGCATGAGCGATGGCTTGGGTGGCTTGGCGCCGGGCTGCAGCGGCAGGTCGGCCGCGTGCACCAGCCCGGTCGGGTCGATGCGGCCTTCGCCGCCTTCGTCTGTCGCATGCCAGCTGCGTTTGCTCAACGACATGCTGCACCCTCAGGCCTGTCGGCCTGTCCCGCCAAGCGGGAATGCGCCCCTTCGGGCGGCCGTGCGGGGCTCATGCCGGTGCCCTACCCGCCATGCCAGGTGGCATGGCACCGGGCGCCGCTTGCGCTGCTGGCGGGCGGGCGGCGGGCGGCTGGCCCGACAGCGCTGCCAGGACCTGGCCCTTGGGGCCGTCCATCAGCACCCGGCCGCCGTCGACCACGATCAGCCGGTTGACCATTTCCAGCACCGCCGGGCGATGGGTGACGATGATCAGCGTGCGGTTGCCGACCGAGGCTTGCAGCCGCTGCAGGAATTGCACTTCGCTTTGCGCGTCCATCGAGCTGGTGGGTTCGTCCATCAGCAGGATCTGCGGTGAGGTGACCAGCGAGCGGGCCAGTGCCACCAACTGGCGTTGGCCGCCCGAGAGCAGGCCGCCGCGCTCGCCCACCGGCATGTCCCAGCCCAGCGGGTGCGAGGCGATCACGCGGTCCAGTCCGGTGAGCTGGGCCACGCCATTGAGGCGGCTCGCATCGGCCGCGGTGCGGTTCAGCAGCACGTTGTCTTTCAGCGTGCCGGCGAACAGGCGCGGGTCCTGCGTGACAAAGCCGACGCGGGCGCGGAAGTCGGCCGGGTCGATCTGGCGCAGGTCCACGCCGTCCACGTCCACCCGGCCTTCGCTGGGTTGGTAGAGGCCAGCCAGCAGCCGCAGGATGGTGGACTTGCCCGAGCCGATGCGACCGAGGATGGCCACGCGGTCACCCGGCTTGAAGCTCAGGCTGACGTTCTGCAGCACCATGGGTGCCGCGTCCTTGCCGGTGGGCGGGTAGGCGAAGCCGGCCTGGCTCAGCGCAATGCCGCCTTCGATCTTCGGCGTGGCCACATAGGCGCGTTGTTCGTCGCGTTCCAGCGGCAGCTGCATCAGCCGGTCCAGCGACTTCATCGCGGCACGCGCGCCCTGGTAGCGCACGGCCAGGCCGACCACGCTGCCCAGCGGCGCCACCGCGCGGCCGGCGAACATCACCGAGCCGATCAGCGCGCCGGCGGTGATGGTGCCGTCCTTGATCAGGTAGACGCCCCAGACCAGCATCACCAGCGTGACGGCCTGCTGAGCGGCAGAAGAAAGGTTGTTCGACCAGCTCGACAGCGCGCGGGCACGCAGCGAGGAGTTCGCCGCCTGAGCGGTGGCCGATTCGTAGCGCTGCAGGAAGCGACCTTGCGCGCCGCAGCTCTTCAGGTCTTCCAGGCCTTCCACCGCTTCGACCAGCACGCCCTGCAGGTCCACCTGGTGGCCGAGGTTGGCCTGCATGGATTTCTTCAGCGAGCCCTGGATCACGATCACCACGCCCAGGATGATGGGAATGGCCATCGCCAGCACCCAGCCCAGCGGGCCGCCGGTGATGAAGCACATGGCGACGAACATCGCGATGAACGGCAGGTCCGACAGCGTGGACAGCGTGGCCGAGGCGAAGAAGTCGCGCACGGTTTCGATCTGCGCCAGGTGGTGCGCAAACGCGCCTGAAGACGCAGGCCTGTGCTCCATGCGCACGCCCAGGGTCTGGCGGAACAGCAGCGAGCCGATGATCATGTCCGCCTTGCGGCCGGACAGGTCGATCAAATGGCTGCGCAGCTGGCGTGCGGCCAAGTCCATGCACAGCGCCAGGAAGGCGCCGCTGGCCAGGGTCCACAGCGTGACGAATGCCTGGTGGGGAATGACCTTGTCGAACACCACCGAGGTGACCATGCCGGTGACCAGCATCATCACGTTGCTGACCAGCGCGGCCATCAGCGCCGAGCGGTAGTACGGCATGAAGCGCCGCAGCGTGCCCCACAGCCAGTGGCTGCCGGACTGCAGCACCTTGTGCTCGTTCTGCCCAAGCTCCACCCGCGGTGCCACAGCCAGGGCATGGCCCAGGTACTCGCTCTTCAGCTCGGTTTCGCTGACGATGCAGGTCGCGCCCGCCGCCGCCGGCAGCACGATCTCGTAGCTGCATTCGCCCTTGCCACCCTTGGCCGGCAGGCGCTTGGTGATGACGCAGGTGTCGCCTTCGCGCAGCAGCGCCACGACCGGCATCATCAGCGCGCTGATCTGGTCCAGCGGGCGTTCGATCAGGCTGGCGTGGTAGTCCGCCTCCTGCATCACGCGCACCGCCTGGTTGGGCCGCAGCGCGCCGTCCACCGCCACGCCGGCCAGCAGCGAGGCAGCAGAGCGCGGCCTGCCGTAGTGGAAGGTGATCCAGATCAGGCTTTGCACCAGCGCGTCGTCGTCCGGGCTGACGGCCTTGGCGCCGGGCGCGGCCGAGGCTGCCGATGGCGGCAGCTCGATCGCCGGCACGGCGTCGTCCATGGAGAGCGTGATCGCTTCCGACACTGGCAATTCCCTCGTTTCAGCCATGTGCGCGCTGTGCCAGCGCCATGGTCTCGAATGCGTCTTCGATGTCCCGCACGATCTGCGGCATGTCGAACAGGGCCGAGCTGCGGCCGTGTTCGGCCAGGTAGCGCTTGTACGAAGCCACGCGCTTGGGGTTGCGGCCCAGCTGGATGGCCAGCTTCTCGTAGTCGGCGATGGACTCGGTGATCAGGTCCGGCAGGCCCACGGCGGTCAGCAGGCTGCCGGCCATGCGCGAGATGTAGCTGCGGCCCGAGCATGTCAGGATGGGCAGGCCCATCCACAGCGCGTCGCTGGCGGTGGTGCCGGCGTTGTACGGGAAGGTGTCCAGCATCAGGTCGGCCAGCTGGAAGCGGGCCAGGTAGTCCGGCGGCGCCACACGCGGCGCGAAGATCAGCCGCTTGCGGGCCACGCCGGCCGCGTCGGCCTGGCGCAGCATGTTCTCGCGTGCCCATTCGTTGTCCGCCAGCAGCCACAGCACGCTGTTCGGCACCTCGTGCAGGATGTGCATCCAGGCTGCGAACACGGGTTCGGTGAACTTGAAGTTGTTGTTGAACGAGCAGAAGACAAACGCGTCTTCCGGCAGCTCGTATTGCGCGCGCGTCGGCATCTTGCCGATCTCGCGCTGGCGGTCGCTCACCTGGTAGCAGTTCGGCAGGTAGATCGGCTTTTCGGTGTGGAAGGGCCGCAGCGCTTCGGGCATCACGAAGCGGTCGGCCAGGATCCAGTCCACGCCGGGCAGCGCGCAGGTGCCCGGGAAACCGAGGTAGCTCACCTGGATGGGCGCCGGGCGCTGGGCCAGGATGTTGGCGCGCGCGCCATTGGTCAGGCCCTGCAGGTCCACCAGCACGTCAATGCCGCAACTGGCGATCATGCGGGCGGCAGTGTGGTCGTCCACGCCGCCAATGCGGTAGTAGTGGTCGAAGCTCTTCACCAGCCGCGCGCGCAGCGGGGTGCCGTCGTCCCGGCTCCAGCTGAAGGCGAAGGTCTCGAAGCGCTCGTGGTCGTGCAGGTCCAGCAGTTCGGCCGTCAGCAGGCCCACGGCATGCATGTGCAGGTCGCCCGAGAGGTAGCCGATCTTGACCTTGCCGGTGCGCGGCGGAAAGCCGATGTGCATGGCCTTGGCCGGCGGCGCGGGCAGGCGTTCGTGCACGAAGCGTTGCGCGGCCATCAGCTGCAGCACGGGGTCGTCGCTGGCGCTGAGCATGGCCAGCGCCGAGGTGCCCACCAGCAGCTGGTTCTGCGTCACTTCGCCCACGGTCTTGTACAGCGGCCATTCACACTGCTTCTGGCGGATGTGCACATAGTGCTGCAGCACGTCGAACTGATCTGGCTTGAGCGACAAGCTGTCGCACATGTAGCGCTCGGCCACGTCGAAGCGGCGCAGCGTCTCGTTCAGGCGCGCCAGGTTGTTCAATGCGTGCAGGCGCAACGGCAGCGCGTCGGCCCCGCCGTCCTGAGTGTCTTCCAGCACGCCTTGCCACTGGGCCTGCGCTTCCTCATGCGCACCCCGGCGCTCCAGTGCATGGCCCAGGTTCAGCTTTGCCTGCGGGAAATGCGGCGACAGCGTCAGCGCCAGCTGGTAGGCGGCTTCCGCCTCCGGCAGCCGGTTCTGTGCCGCCAGCACCGTGCCGTGGTTGAAACAGGCAACGTACTTGACGGGCGAGTCGGTGTGGGCAATCCACAGCCGGTAGATCTCGGCTGCCTCGGCCATCAGCCTCTGTTCCTGCCAACGCCCGGCAAAGTCCAGCAGCTCATTGATGGGCATTTCACCGCTCTGCGCCCGCACCAATTGCGGCACGCAGGCCGCCTGGAAAGCCGGCACGGCAGGCACGGCGCCTGCCGCCTCAGGGGCAGAGGTCTCGGTCACGGGGCGCGGCAAGGTGGTCACGGTCATGTTCGGCGAGCTGATGGAAAGCTTCACCGATCGTAAGAAAGACCGCCCTGCTGTGGTGCCCGGAAATGGTGGGGGGATCGGGGGCTTCTTGGGGACTGTCTGGCGCCGCACCGCCTTGAAAAGGGATTTCTGATAAAATTCTCTGAACTATTCATGAACAATCCAAATGGCGACACTTGGCGTTCCGGCTGGCGGTGAGCTTGAGCAAAGCATCAGGCGAGCACTCAAGGGTGGCGCGAAGTCTGCGGCTGAACTTTTGGAGGCGTTGGGTGTGAGCCAACCAACGCTTTCTCGAACTATTCGTGAGATGTCGCGCGAAGTCACATCGTTTCGAATCAAGGGCGTTCGAACCCCGCAGTACGGCTTGCTCCGGCAGTTGCCACTGGGTCTCAACCCGAGGCAGCGGATCTACAAGATCCTCAGCACTGGCTCCTTCGAGCCGTTCGCCGAGCTCGAATTCCTGTCCGGTGGTGCGACGCTGGAGCGCATGGGCACGGCTGCGCGGCTGTACGAAGGGCTGCCGCCCTACATCTCATTTGCTGCGCCGTCCGGCTTTTTGGGCCGCGTCCAAGCCCAGGCGGCTTCGGCGACCGCCCAGTTTCCTGAGAGCCTGAAGGACTGGGACGACGAGCACAAACTGGCGTACCTCTTCACCCGCGCCGTGAACCAGGTGGGGAACCTGGTGTTTGGTGACGCCGCAGTGGAGCGGGAGATGAATCTCCGCAAGGCCCATGCAAGGCTTGGCGGGGACAAGGCCGAGCACTACGAGGCCGTTGCCATGGCACTCAAGGGCCATGCCCTGGGTTCCAGCGCGGGAGGGGAGCAGCCAAAGTTTCTCGCGACGCTGGAGGATGTCGAACACCTCATCGTCAAGTTTGCAAAGCTCGGGACTCGCATGGCGGATCTGCTGCCACTCGAACACCTGGCGCTGCGCTCGCTTGCGGAGGTGGGCATCCCGTCGTCCAAGACATCCTTGGTGAGCTCGGGCGACTTCGTCTTCCTGGAGATTCGTCGCTTTGACCGCATCGGTGAAACGGGGCGCGTCGGCATGCTGTCGGCGGGCGCTGTGGACGATGAGTTCTTCGGCAAGCGCGACACGTGGTCGGAATTTGCAGCCCGGTGCGAGCAGGTCAGGTACCTGTCGTCAAAGGACGTGCTCCAGGTGGACGTGATGGCCGCATTCAGTGAGCTCATTGGCAACACGGATCGCCACTTCGAGAACATCTCTTTGCTGATCGATGAGCGCGGCGAATACATAGGGATCGCGCCGGCCTACGACATCCTGCCGATGCGCTATGCGCCAATCGGTGCAGGCATTGATCCTGACCTGGTGCCCATAGAGCCAAAGGTCGGCACGGTGGGTGCCAAGCCGCAGGTGTGGGCGATGGCGGCGAAGGCGGCCCGCCGGTTCTGGATGGCGGTGCAAACCGAGCAGCTACCGGTGCCGATCTCGGATGACATGCGGATGCTGGCCGCGAAGAACCTTGACGTGGCCATCAGTTTCGTGGCACCGCTGCTGCCAGCCGGCGCATCCTGAAGGGGCGCGGCTTGGCCGGCCGCCCGTGCGCAACCACCGGCGTGGTGAACGAGCGAGTGGACGGCCAGAACCGGAAACGCTCACTCCCCTCAATACATGCCTTGCCACCTGGCGTTGAAAGCCATATGCTTTGATACATGGCACAACGTCAAACTCCCGATCCCCGCCCCACCGCCCGCGTTGGCTGGAACAATCGTTCGCAGACGGTCACGATGCCGCTGGACTTCCGGTTTCCAGAGTCGGTGCAAGAGGTGTTCATCCGGCGCGAGGGCGAGAGTGTCATCCTGACACCGAGGCCCAGCGATTGGTCCGGCTTCTTTGCCTTGGGACTCAAGGCTTCGCCAGACTTCATGGCCACCGATGAACGCATGCCGGTTCAGGAGCGATCGTTTTGACGCTTCCGGTCTACATGCTGGACACCGACACCTGCATCTTTCTCATGCGGGGCGAGATGCCTGCACTGGCCGTGAGGGTCCAGGCGGTGCCGCTGCGGCAGCAGGTGATGTCGGCGGTGACGTTCGCCGAGTTGACCTATGGCGTGCAAGCCTCGGCGGCCGCCAAGCGAAAGCAGAATCAGGCCGTGCTGGACAGCCTTGCGCGGCACCTGGCTGTGCTCGATTGGCCGCAGGCCGCAGCGCCCCACTATGCGGAGATCCGGCAGGACTTGAAGAAGCGAGGCGCCCAGCTTGGCGCGGCCGACCTGATGATTGCGGCACATGCACGCGCGATGGGCGCCATCGTCGTCACCAACAACGTCAAGGACTTTGGGCGCGTGAAAGGCGTGCGGGTCGAGAACTGGTGCAAGTAGGGCAGGAAAAGAGACGGAAAGGCGCCCAGCTTTCACTTCAGCCCCAGAAACCCCTTCACCGGTGCCACGCTCGCCGCCGGGTCTTCTTCCTGCGGCACGTGCCCCAGCCCGTCCAGCATCACCAGCTGGCTGCCCGGGATGTCGTGCGCGAAGCGCTGGGCGCTGTCCGGGGGAATCAGCTTGTCCTGCTGGCCCCAGAGGATCAGCGTGGGCAGGCGCAGGGTGGCGATCTGGGCGGCGCCTGCCCCGCGGTCGAGCTGGCGCATGCTCAGGCCCAGTGCGCGGCGGTTGCCTTCGCGCAGCGTCAGTTCATAGAAGCGCTCGACGAGTTCGGGTGTCACGCGGTCCTGGTGGGCATAGACAGCGCGCAGGCTGGCTTCGACGGCGGCGCGGGGCAGCAGGTATTCGCCCAGCTTGTTCAGCACCGGCACCTGGGCCAGCAGGAAGCCGATGGGCACCGCCTGGGACCTGAAGTCGTAGCCGGCGGAGTCGACCAGGATCAGCTTTTCGACCCGCTGCGGCGCGGCGGCGGCCACGCGCCAGGCGACCTCGCCGCCCAGCGAATTGCCGGCGATCACCACCTGCTGCAGCTTCAGCTGGTCCATCAGGTCCAGCGTGAACCTGGCCAGCGTGGCGTCGCGGTAGTCGTCAGGCGCGTACTGGCCGGTGAACGGACCCGTGAGGCCGAAGCCGGGCAGGTCGAAGCGGATCACCCGGCGTTGGCCCTTGAGCGCCTGTGTCCAGCCTTCCCATGTGTGCAGGCTGTCGCCGGTGCCGTGGATGAGCAGCAGCGGGGCGGGGTCGTCGCGTGGGCCTTCGTCGCGCAGGTGCACGAGCTGGCCCTTGACCTCGATGAATTCGGATGGCGGCAGGGCCCAATGGGCGACCAGGGTTTCGACAGCCCGGTCCGGCGCCTGCATCAAGGGCAGCGACAGCGCTGTCAGCATCAGCAAGATGCCGAACATGCGCCAGAGCACCATTTTCATGTCGCCGAAGCCTTGGTTGGCCGCCGCCCGACGGGCGTGGCCTGCAACGTCGGGTCCAGCACCTCGCGCTCGTCGAACACGAAACAGCCGCCATGCCAGTGTGGCGCACCATCGGTTTCTTCGAAGTACTTGAGGATGCCGCCTTCGAGCTGGTAGCTGTGGGCCAGGCCCAGGTCCTGCATCACCAGCGCGGCTTTTTCGCAGCGGATGCCGCCGGTGCAGTAGCTGACGATGGTCTTGTCCTGCAAGGCTTCGCGGTGCGCGGCCAGCGCGGCGGGGAAGTCGCTGAACTTCTCCAGCCGCCAGTCGATGGCCTTGTCGAACGCGCCAGCGTCCACCTCGAAGCTATTGCGGGTGTCCAGCATCACGACCTCGCGGCCGGCGTCGTCATGGCCTTCGGCCAGCCAGCGTGCCACAGTGGCCGGCGAGACGGCCGGCGCGCGGCCGCCCTGCGGACGCACGGTGGGCATGTTCATGCGGATGATCTCGCGCTTGACCTTGACCTTCAGGCGCTCGAAAGGCTGGGCCTCGCTCCAGCTTTCCTTGGCCGGCAGGTCGGCAAACCGTGGGTCGGCCCGCAGCACGGCCAGCCAGCCGTTCACCGCTTCCGCCGACCCGGCCAGGAACAGGTTGATGCCTTCCTCGGCCAGCAGCACCGTGCCTTTCAGGTCGCGGGCCTGGGCCTCGGCATGCAGGTGGTCGCGCAACGCTTCCAGGCCATCGAGGGCGACAAAACGGTAGGTGGAGATGTTGAGGATGGGCAGCGACATGGCCGTGATTTTACGAAGCGGCCAACGGTGTGTCGCTGCCCACTGGCGCCACGGCGCTGCCTGCGGGCTGTCAGTTCATGCCCAGCTGGCTGAACAGGAAGGCGAAGATGTCGGCCTGTTCGGCCACGCCGGCCGCCAGCGAGGTGCCGATGCCGTGCCCGCCATCGGCCTCCACGCGCAGCAGCACCGGCCGGCCCTCGGCCAGCGAGCCGGGGTTGGCGGCCTGCATGCGCGCGGTCATCTTGAACGACATCCAGGGCTCCACCCGGCCGTCGTGCAGGCCGGTGGTGAACAGCATGGCCGGGTAGCGGGTGCCATCCTTGACCTGGTGCAGCGGCGAGTAGGCGAGCATCGCCTTGAATTGGGCCGGGTCCTTCACGCTGCCGAACTCGGTCACGTTGAAGGCGCCGTTGGAGGTGTTCTCCACCCGCATCATGTCGTACAGGCCCACCTGCGAAACCACGGCACGGAACAGCTCTGGCCGCTGGGTGGTGACCGCGCCCATCAGCAGGCCGCCATTGCTGCCGCCCTGGATCGCCAGGCGCTCGGGCGTGGTGTAGCCCAGCTTGATCAGGGCCTCGGCGGCGCCGATCATGTCGTCGAACACGTTCTGCTTGCGCGTGAGCATGCCGCCCTGGTGCCAGGTTTCGCCGAACTCGCCGCCGCCCCGCAGGTTGGCCTGCACGTAGACGCCGCCGTGCCGCAGCCACAGCGCCACGTCGCGCTTGAAGCGCGGCTGTTCCGAGATGCCGAAACCGCCGTAGCCGGTGAGCAGCACCGGTTGCTTGCCGTCCAGCGGCGTGCCGATGCGCCGCACGATGGTCATGGGCACCTTGGTACCGTCCTTCGAGACGGCCCATTCGCGCACGGCCTCCACGCCGGGCAGGCCACCGTCCTGGGCAAACGCGGGCGGTTCGGCCAGGTCGGTGGGCTGCGGCTTGGGCTCGGCCGCGGCGCTGTCCAGGCGCAGCCAGCTGAAGGCGCGGGTGAAGCTCTGGCTGCCGATCAGCAGTTCATCGCCCTTCAGTCGAAGGCCGATCAGGTTGGTGGACGCCGCGGGCGCTGGCAGCGTGCCCAGGGGCTCACCGGCCAGCGTGTAGCGGCGCAGTTCCGTGGGGCCGCCGAGCAGGGCCTCGACGGTCAGGCGCGTAGCGCTGGCGGCAAAGGCCTCGATCACGGCTTCGCTC
>NZ_VIDT01000689.1 GCF_006519715.1 Ideonella azotifigens | reverse complement strand
ATCGAGCGCACCAGCGCGGTCATGCGCGCCGCGGCCACCACACCCAATACCTGGGCCAGCATCGAATTCGCGAAGTTCACCAGATCGGCGGTGGCGGTGTCGTGCATCGACAAGGCGCCAGCCACGCCAAACAGGATGGGCATCGCCAGGTTGCCCGGCGTGGCCCGCGGGATGAAGCAGCCCAGCAGCAGGAACACCGGCGCGCACAGCAGCACTAGCATGCCGAAGTCCTGCACCAGCGGCATGGCCAGCACATAGGCCGCCGCCAACGGCACCGACCACAGCGTGCCTTTGAGGAAGCCGTGGATCATCGGCACCGGGTCGTCCATGGTCGTCAGGGGGCGTTGTTCACTCGTCATCGAATCAGGTCAGGGGCGGCGGGTCAGCGCATGTCAGGCCGCCACCAGGGCAGGGCCGGTGGCGGGCAGGCTCACCCGCCAACGGACTCTTGCTTGATTTGCCATTTTCCGTGATCCGAGCGCTGCATTTCCAGCGTTTTGCGACCTGTCGTGCTCAAAGTGTCCGAGCTGTAGGCCTGGCGGAATCGCACCGTGGCCTGATTGCCCTTGACCTGCACGCTCATGTCCGCCAGCTCGACGCGGATCTTCTTGCGCGGCGCGATGCGGGCCTCGCGGTCCTGTTCCCAGGCCTTGCGGGAGGCGGCGCTGCCCTTGAAGTCCGGCGCGTAGGCTGCGAAATAGCCGCTCATGTCACGGCTGCTCCAGGCGGCGGCCCAGGCCTTGACGGCGGCCTCGACCTCGGCCTGGCCTTCCGGTGCGGCGGCTGGCGTCGGCTTGGCCGCTTCAGGTTTGGTGGCTTCGACCTTGGCGGGTTCCGGTTTCGGCCTGGCCATGGCCGCCGCCGTGCTGGCCGACGCTGAGGCAGCGGAAGGCGCGATCGCTGGTGTTGGTGCCGGTACCGACGGGGCCACGGCAGGTGCAGCGGCGATGACCGGCGGCTTTTTGCTCGGCATCGGCGGCGGGGCCACATTGGGCGCGGCCGTCAGTTCACGCAGCAGTGCCAGCTTGGGTGCGCTGGTGGCATCGTTCTTGTCCAGCTGCAGCGCCTTGTTGTAGGCCTGGCTGGCGAGCTGGGCGTAGACGTCGCCCAGGTTCTGGTAGGCGGTGGCGTAGGTCGGATTGGTGCGGATCGCCTTGTCCAGCGCTTCGCGGGCCTTGTCGTAGTCACCCATGGAGCCGTAGATCACGGCCATGTTGTTGTACGGCGCCGGCATGTCCGGGTGGTCTTCGACCAGCTTCTGGAACACCGTCAGCGCCTCCTGCTTGCGGTCCAGCATGGACAGCGCGACGCCGCGGCGAAAGCGCATCTGCGCGTCCTTGGGGTTGCGGGCCAGGGTTTCGTCGATCAGCTTGAGCGCCTGCGCGTGCTGGCCTTCGCGGATCAGGCGCTGCACTTCGCTTGCTTCGGGTGACGCCGCGGCCGGCTTTGAGGCCGCCGCCGGGGCGGTGGTCTGTGCGCCTGCGGGCAGGCTGACCAGCGCGCTCAGGGCCAGCAGCCAGCCACAGCTCAGGCTTCGCACCGGCCCGGCGGCCCGGTCAGCGTGAAGAATCGCCTGGGACGCAAGTGGGGCACGGGCAAACAGCATGGGCAGGCGGTCAGGTGGCAAGTGGGCAGGCAAGCAACAAAATGGGCCGGGCGGCGACTGGCGCTGCCCAAAGCCCGCCGAGTCTATCCAAATTCGCGTGTTTCACTGGGACGAACCGCGCTGGGCATGCGCAAAGCCTGCGGGTTATGCCCCGTTTCTGCGTCGATTTTGCAGCTTTGATGCCGGCCGGGAGAAGGTATAAGGGCGACAGAGGAAACGGAAACCTGCCCATGAGTTTGATTCGCCAAGTCTGGTTGCTGCTGCTGCTGACGCTGACGCTGGCTTTTGCCGGCGCCTTCGGCCTGTCCATGTTGTCGGCCCGGCAATACCTGGCCACGCAACTGGCCATGAAGAACCACGACAGCGCGCAATCGCTGGCCCAGACGCTGGCGGGCCAGCATGGCGACCTGCCAAGCATGGCCGCCACGCTGGACCGCCAGTTCGAGATCGGCTTCTACGAGCACCTGCGGCTGCGCACGCCGCAAGGCGGCACGCTGCTGTCGCGCGAAGCGCCGCCGATGGCCGATGGCGTGCCGGACTGGTTTGCCGACCTGCTGTCGCTGAACGTGACCCAGGGCCTGGCGCCGGTGGTGGCCGACGGCGTCAGCGTGGGCTCGCTGGAAGTGCGGGGCAACACCCGCTTTGCCTACCGCGAACTGTGGCGCGGCATGCTGCGCACGCTGACCGCGTTTGCGCTGCTGGCGATTGCGCTGGGTGCGCTGGCCCACCTGCTGCTGCGCCGCATCCGGGTGCCGCTGGAAGCCACGGTGCGCCAGGCCCAGGCCTTGACCGAGCGGCGCTTCATCACCGTCAGCGAACCTTCGGTGCCCGAGCTGCGCAACGTGACCCGGGCGATGAACCTGATGGTCGACCGCCTCAAGGCCATGTTCGACGAGCAGGCCGGCCAGGTCGAGATGCTGCGGCGCCAGGCCAATTGCGACCCGCTGACCGGCGTCTCCAACCGGCCGCATTTCATGAGCCGGCTCAAGGGCCTGCTGAGTTCGGAAGACGGCGTGGCCGGTGGCGCGCTGCTGCTGGTGCGCATCAGCGACCTGCAGGGCCTGAACCGCCGCTTGGGCCGCGTGGCGACCGACGCGATGCTGCGCGATGCCGGCCACGCGATCATCGACTCCGCCACGCGTGTCGGTTCCTTCGAGGTCGGCCGGCTGAACGGCTCCGACTTCGCGATGCTGCTGCCCGAAGCGGCGTCCCTGCG
>NZ_VIDT01000688.1 GCF_006519715.1 Ideonella azotifigens | reverse complement strand
GAGCGGCTGCGGTCAGCGCCAGTGCCGACAAGGTGCGCGGCGAATCGGCGCAGGCCACGGCGGCTGCGCTGATGGCGCACAGGCCAAGCGCGCTGATGGCCACGCCTGTCCTGCGGTGTCGCGTGGGATTGGCGGTGCCGTCAGAGCCCATGTTTTTCCAGCCGCCGGTACAGGGCGGCGCGGCTCACGCCCAGCAGTTTGGCAGCCTGGCTGATGTTGCCCTGGGCTTGCGCCAGCGCGGCTGCCACGGCGTCGCGTTCGCGTCTTGCGAGGTGCAGCGGGGCCTTGCCCTCCACGGCGGCAACGGCATGGAGGGGCAGCGCAAAGTCTTCTGGCTGAAGCACCGACCCGGTGGCCAGGATGCTGGCGCGCTCGCATGCATGGCGCAGCGCGCGCACATTGCCGGGCCAGTCGTGCCCTTGAAGGACCTGGGCGGCTGCCTCGCTGAGCCCGCGCAGCGGCTTGCCGTGTTGACGGGCGTAGAGGGCAAGATAGTGCGCGGCCAGCGGCAGCACGTCGTCTGGGCGATCTCGCAGTGGGGGCACGCGCAGCACGATGGTGTTGAGCCGCCACAGCAGGTCAGCGCGGAACTGCTGAGGGTCGAACAAGCCGGCTTCCGGCAGGTTGGTGGCGCTGACGATGCGCACGTCCACCGCTTCGGGGGTGTCGGCGCCCAGTGGCGTGACCTGCCTGCGCTCCAGCGCCGTCAGCAGCTTGGCCTGCTGCGGCAGCGGCAGGTTGCCGATTTCGTCGAGGAACAGGGTGCCCCCGCGCGCAGCCTGGAAGCGGCCGGCACGGGCCTGGCGTGCGTCGGTGAAGCTGCCGGCGCGGTGGCCGAACAGTTCGCTCTCGAAGGTGCTGGCCGGCAGCGTACCCATGTCCACCGCCAGGAAAGGCCCGGCTGTGCGCTTGGAGGCCTGGTGCACGGCCTGCGCCACCAGTTCCTTGCCCACGCCGTTTTCGCCGAGGATCAGCACATTCGCTTCAGTGGGCGCGACGCTGGCGATCTGCGCGCGCAGGGCTTGCATGGCAGGTGAGCCGCCCAGCAGCGGCGAGCCCGCTGCGCTGGCGGGTGCGCGCCGCGCCAGTGCAGCGGCAATGCTGGCCACCATGCGGGCGTTGTCCCAGGGCTTGGTGACGAAATCAACGGCGCCCAGTTGCAGCGCCTGCACCGCCAGATCGACTTCGGCATAGGCGGTCATGGCGATCACTGCCGGCGCGTCGCGGCGTGCGGCGAGTTGCCGCAGCACCGTGAGCCCATGCGCGCCGTCGGCTTCGCCCGGCGCGAAGTTCAGGTCCAGCAGCAGCAGGTCGGGCTTGAAGCGTTCGATGGCGGCCAACAGGCCCCCAGGCTGCTGCAGCGTCATCACTTCGCTGAAGCGGCGCCGCAGCAGCAGCCGCGCAGCCGTCGCCACATCGGCGTCGTCATCGAGGATCAGCAGGCGGGGCAAAGGCGCTTCGGTCATGCGGGCTGGCATCTTGCCAGCGCCTGCGCATGCCTCGCAAACTGGCGCAGCGAAAGTGTCCGCTTCCGGACGCCCGGGTGTGCGAAGGCGCACGCCAGGCGCAGTGGCGTTGTCGCCAAGTCCTTGATTTTCCGGGGTGGGCTTGCTGGCACCCGCCTTGCAAAGTGCGGGTCATGAATTTTCGATTCGGCTTGTTGGGCGTCTGGCGCCGGGTGTGGCGAAGCCCCACGCAAACCATGATTGCCATCAGTGCGCTGGGCTTGGCAATGGGGCTGGCCTGCCTGGCCGCGGCATTGGTGCGGGATCATCTGCAAGCCGATGCAGGGGTGCTGGCCTCGTCCGGCGTGGTGACCTTCGAGCGGCGCGCACGAGGCTCCGAGGGCAACGCTGTGGCCGAATGGTCCGGGTTTGTGCCCGCCTCTGCCCTGCGGGAAGCCCTGCAGGCGGAAGGCGCCCCCATGGCGGCCAGCGCCCGGGTGGACAGCGTGAACTGGGCTTTGCGGGGCACTGGCCGAGCGGTGCGGATGCGCGCCATGCTGGCGGATCCAGAGTTGACCTCCCTGTTCATGCTGCCGGTGCGTGCCGGAGACCTGTCGGCCGTGCTCACCCGGCCCGATGGTGTGGCCCTGACCGAAGCGGCCGCGGAGCAGCTGTTCGGTGCAGAGGGGTCGCCGGGCGATTGGCTGGGTCGCCAGGTTCGGCTTGCCGGGCCAGAAGCAGCGGGCACGCCCACCACCTGGACGGTGGCGGCCGTGCTGGGGCCGGTGCCTGCCCAGGCGATGCTGCGCGAGTTCGATGCCATTTTTGGCTTCGACTCGGCGCCGGTGCGGGCGCGAGGGCAAAAGCTTGGTGGATGGTGGTTCGCAGGCAGCGCGCTGTATGCCCGGCTGCTGCCGCAGGCGCACGCGGAACAACTCGGAGCCTGGGCGCAGCGGGCTGCCGATCAACACCGCCAGTTGAACAGTCCGGGCGACGACTATCGCGCCATGTCGCTGGACGAATGGGGCTTGCGAGGCGACGGCAGCACCCTGCGCTGGCGGCAGATGCTGAGCCTGGGGCTGGCGGCCCTGGTCACCTTGCTGCTGGCTGCGGTGCATGTGGTGAACCTTGGCAGCGTCAGCTTGCTGCGCCGCCAGCGCGAGATCGCGCTGCGCAAGACGCTGGGCGCGGGGCCGGGCGCCCTGTGGCTGATGCTTTGTGGTGAGGCGCTGGTGGTGGCGATGGCGGCCAGCCTGCTCGGTCTTTTGCTGGCCTGGTGGGTCACGCCGCTGGCCGAGGCGCTGCTGCCGCACCGGTTTGATCACCCCGTGCTGTCGCCTGCGTCTGTGGTCGCCAGCCTGGCCGGGGGCGCGCTGCT
>NZ_VIDT01000687.1 GCF_006519715.1 Ideonella azotifigens | reverse complement strand
TGAGTGCCGGCAAGCGGTAACGGGCCCAGCGGCCTTCGCCTTGCCGCAGCAGCCGGCCCTGGTCCACCAGCAGGCGCAGCCGGTATTGCAGCGTGCGCAGCGGCGGCGGGGATGCCAGGGATTGCAGGATCTGCTGCGCCGAGCAGGCCTCAGCCTGGCCGCCCAGCGCGGCCACGATGGCGGTGAGATCGTCTTCCGGTAGCGGCCTGGCCACGGCGGTCTTCTTGCATGCGCAACAATTCGACCAGTATGCGCAATAAATAGGCCATGCGCAACATTTGTTGCGCGTAGAGACGGCTCAGAACATCTCGGCCGAGCTGCCCTGGTCGCGGTCGTAGTGGCCGGCTTCGGCATGGCCGGTGTTGGTGTCGGCCTGGGTTTCGAAGCAGAAGAAGCGGTCGCGGCCCAGGGACTTGGCGGTATAGAGCGCAGCATCGGCGCGCGACAGCAGCGACTCGATGGTGGTCGAGCCATCGGGCACGCAGGTGCTGATGCCGCCCGAGACGGTGACGCAGCGCTTGCCTTCCGCCGGGTGCGGCAATGCCAGCTGGCGCATGGTTTTTTGCAGGCCCTTGGCGAACAGCATGGCGCCGGAGTGCGAGGTGCCGGGCAGCAGGATGACGAATTCCTCGCCACCGAAGCGGGCGGCCAGGTCGCGCGGGCGGCGGCAGGTTTCGCCCAGCAGCTGGCCAATGCGGCGCAGGCACTGGTCGCCCTGCAGGTGGCCGGCGGTGTCGTTGTAGAGCTTGAAGTTGTCGACGTCGACCAGCATCAGCGTCAGCGGCTGCTTGTCGCGCCGCGCGGCGCGCAGTTCCTCGTCCAGCCGCACGTCCAGACCGCGGCGGTTGGTCAGTCCCGTCAGCGGGTCGCGCACCGAGAGGGCCTGCAGGCTGGCATTGCTGGCCTTCAACTGATCGGTCAGCTGCACCAGCTGGCGTTGCTGGCTGCACAGGCGCTGCATCGCGCGCAGCTTGGCATGCAGCACCACGGGAGAGACGGGTTTGAACAGGTAGTCGTCCCCACCGGCCTCGATGCCGGTGGCCAGGTCGCCGTCGCCCACCAGGCCGGACAGGAAGATGATGGGCGTCCAGCCTTCGGGTTCGGTCTCGCGCATCTTGCGTGCCGCCCAGTGGCCGTTGTGCTCCGGCATTTCCACGTCCAGCAGCACGGCGTCTGGCCGGCACTGCACGAACAGCCGCACGGCGGACTCGGCGTTGTCGGTTTCCAGCACCTGGTGGCCTCGGGCTTGCAGCTCGGCCGACAGCACCATGCGGTGCGACTGCTGGTCATCGACCAGCAGGATCTTCAGAGCAGCCTCCGTGTTTGCAGCCATCGCGTACCACCTTCGCGGGGGGAGTCCCGCATGGACCACTTTTATCGGACGATGGCGGCGGAAATTGAGGTCCCTGAGTGCAAACCCGCTGCTGCAGGTTCAGGCGTAAGGCGTGCCCGCCATGGCAGCTTTCAGTGCCATGCTGCCCTTGTCCACCAGCGCGAGAAAGACGGCTTTTGCTGCCTCCGCATCTTGCTTCTGGTCAAAGGTCCGGTGCGCCTGGAGGAAGGCCACGCTCCAGGTGGCCAGCAACAGGCCGGCTGCCAGATGGGCGTCGGGATCGGAGGCTTCGCGCCCCGCGCATTCGGCCAGCGCCAGCGTGACGAGCTGCGCCAGTTCGTCGCGTATCGCCCTGGCCCTGGCCTTGAGGGTTTCGCTGTCCGCAATCGTCTGCACGAAGCCCTGGCTCAAGGCCGAGAACTCGACGTATGGACGCTGCTCGGCCACCAGCCGGTGCGCGAGCAGGCGCAGCGTTTCGATGGGCGTGACGCGGGCATCGCGCTGGCGCAAGGCGTTGCGCAAGACTTCGCGGCCTTCCTCGTCGCGGTCAAAAAACATGTCCTCCTTGCGGGGGAAATGATTGAACACCGTCATGCGGCCAACGTCTGCGGCAGCCGCGATCTCGTCCACCGTCACCTGATCGAAACCGCGTTCGAGGAAGAGGCGCGTGGCGGCGTCCGAAATGCTTTGCCTTGTGACGAGGCGCTTGCGGGACCGGCGGTCGGGTGAGGTTGACATCGAGATATTGTACTGAGTACATTTAATGTACTCAGTACATGTTTAGGTGGAGTCCATGAGTGAGCAGGTGGATGTGGTGGTCGTGGGCGCGGGACCGGTCGGGCTGCTGACCGCCATCGAGCTGACGCTGGGTGGCGTTCGCGTCCTGGTGCTGGAGCGCCTGGCCGCACCCAGCCGTGTTGCCAAGGCCTTGGGCATTGGGCCGCTGGCCGTTGAGGCCTTGCAGCGCCGCGGCATGGCCGGGGCCATCGCCGCCGCAGAGGCATGCACCCTGGCCTTGATGAACCGGCCCGCCGCGAGTGCGCCAGGCCCGCGCTACACCGGTCATTTCGCCGGGCTCTCGCTGATCCGTGCGGACGCGCAGAAAGCGCCTGATCGGCGCGGCCGCCCGGTGGATCAGCCGGCCGTGGAATCCATGCTGGGCGAGCTCGCGCTGTCCCTGGGGATCGAGCTGCGCCGCGAGTGCGACGTCACCGGCTTTGTGCAGCAGGCGGGTGGGGTTGACGTGGCCTGGTCATCCCCGGCGGGCGACGGCCATGTCCGCTGCGCCTGGCTGGTGGGTTGCGATGGCGGCCGCAGCCGCGTGCGCAAGATGGCCGGCTTCGCCTTTCCCGGCACGCCGCCTACGCTGACGATGTACCAGGCCGTGCTCGATGTCGACCTGCCCGAACGTCTGGCGCCCAGCGGCTGGCGCCGCACCGAGGTGGGCGTGTTCTCTTACGGCTTCCTGCCGCGCCGCCTGGTCATGCTGG
>NZ_VIDT01000686.1 GCF_006519715.1 Ideonella azotifigens | reverse complement strand
CCGGCTGGCGACGAACGCGCCTCAGCCCAGCCTTGGATCAGCCCCGAGCAGGTGCTGATGCAACTGCGTGAACACCTCGCGACCGGGCACCTGGCCGCGGGCGCCTTTGCGCAGGCCCACGAAGCCGTGCTGCGGCGGGCCCTGGGCGAGGCGCAGCTGCAGCGCCTGAACCAGGACCTGCAGCGCTTCGACTACGAAGCCGCGCTGCAGTCGCTCACCCAGCCCGCCGAGTAGAACTGTCCTCGCGTTCAGTCTTCCCGCATTTGCGCGGCCTTGGCAATGGGCCCCAGCCTGGCCTTCTCGGCGGCCAGGAACTTGCGGAAGTCCTCGCGGCTGCCACCGGTCGGGTCGATCGCCATGGGGATCAACCGGGCCCGCAGTTCGCTGGACTTCAGCGCCGTGTTCACCGCGGCATTGAGCTTGTCCAGGATCGCGTCCGGCGTGCCCTTGGGCGCGAACACGCCGGTCCAGTGGCCGATCACGATGTCGTTGAAGCCCTGCTCCTGCGCCGTGGGCAGGTCCGGCAGCGCGGCAATGCGGCGACTCCAGGTCGAGGCGATGGGGATCAGCTTGCCGCCCTTGATCATCGGCAGCACGATGGGGCTGCCTTCGGAGGTCGCGTCCACCTGGTTGCCCACCACGGCCGACATGCCTTCCGAACCGCTCTTGAACGGGATGATCTGCATCTTCGCCCCGGCCTTGAGCTTGAGCATCTCGGCGACGAAGTGCGGCGTGCTGCCGGTGCCGGCGGTCGAGAAGTTCAGGCCATCGCCCTTTTTCGAAGCGGCAACCAGGCCCTTCAGGTCCCTGATCTTCGAATCGGCCGGCACCACGATGACCGACGGGCTCACGGCCATCATCACCACCGGCACCAGCGCGTCTTCCTGGTAGGGCATCTTCGTCTTGATCATCGCGTTGGTGATCACACCGGCCGCAGGCGTCAGGAAGGTGTAGCCATCGGGGGCGGACTTGGCGACGATGTCGGCGCCCAGCATCGAGCCGGCACCGGGCTTGTTCTCGATGATGATGGTGGCGCCCAGCACCTTGGCGGTGGCCTCGGCCACCGCGCGGGCCACGATGTCGTTCGAGCCGCCGGGCCCGAAAGGCACGACGAAATGGATCGGCTTGCTGGGCCAGGGCGCGGCTTGCGCCTGGGCCAGGCCGGGCAGGGCGGCGGCAAGCGCCAGGGCCAGCGTGTGCCGGCGTGAGAAGAGGGAAGACGTCACAGGGGGTTCCTTTGGGATCGGCACAGTTCAATGCTATGCGATGACTCCTAGGGTAGTCCCTTGGTCGCTGGCCAGGCCTGTGGAAACCGCGTAAACCCCGCGCAGCCGTTCCCGGTACCTGCTCAGTGCTTGGCCAGGAAGGCGCGCGCCGTGTCCAGCGCGGCGCGGATGGTCACGTCCATGTCCATGTAGCGGTAGGTGCCCAGGCGGCCGACGAAGGTCACGCCTGGCTCCGCCGCGGCGCGCGCCTGGTAGGCCTTCAGCAGGTCGTCGCCTTCGGTCAGGTGCACGGGGTAGTACGGAATGTCGGCCTCGCCGCAGCTGCGGCTGAATTCCGTGTAGCAGACGGAAGCCGCATGGGTTTCCCAGGGCGAGAAATGCTTGTGCTCGGTGATGCGGGTGAAGGGCACGGCCTCGTCGCAGTAGTTCATCACCGCGCAGCCCTGCACGTCGCCCTCGGCCTCGGAGCGCTGGAAATCCAGCGTGCGGTAGGGCAGGCGGCCCAGGTCGTAGCCGTAGAAGCCGTCCACCGGGCCGGACCAGAACACGTGGTCGAACTCGGCCAGCGCATCGGGGGCCAGCGGTGTGCCCAGCTTCACCTCGATGTTGGGGTGGTCCAGCATCTTCTCCACCATCTCGGTGTAGCCGTTTTCCGGCATGCCCTGGTGCTTGTGGAAGAAGTAGTTGTCGTTGTAGTTGAAGCGCACCGGCAGCCGCTTCAGGATGGCCGCCGGCAGGCGCTTCGGGTCGACTTCCCACTGCTTCAAGGTGTAGCCGCGAAAGAAGGTTTCGTACAGCTCGCGGCCGATGAAGCGCAGCGCCTGCTCCTCGAAGCTCTGCGGGTCGGCGATGCTGGTGTCGGCCTGTTCCTGCGTGATGAAGGCCTCGGCCTCGGCCGGCGAGAAAGTCTTGCCGAAGAATTGGTTGATGGTGTGCAGGTTGATCGGCAACGAGAAGACCTGGCCGCGTGCGGTGGCCTTCACGCGGTTCACGAAGGGCATGAAGCGCATGTAGCGGTTCACCAGCGCCCAGACCTCGTCGTCGTCGGTGTGGAAGATGTGCGGGCCGTAGATGTGCACCATCACCTGGGACTTTTCGTCGCGCTCGGTGTGGCAGTTGCCGGCCACGTGCGGCCGCTTCTCGAACAGCGTGCAGCGGTGGCCTTGTTCGGCCAGTTCGCGGGCGATCACCGCGCAGGACAGGCCGGCACCGGCCATGCCGATGTGCAGCGGGCGGCCAGCCGGGCCGGCGGCGGGAGCGGAACTTGGGGTCATGGTCACCTCGCACCGCCTCGCACGGGCGGCTGGCGCCTGGAACGGCCAGGCCCGGCCGAAAGCGCATGCGGCGCGGCAGGGAGCTTCGGCAGCTTGCATTCTCCGGGCCTGGCGATGGCCCCGGGTCGGTGAAAAGCCCCATGGAAGGCGGCTTGTTCTCAAGCTGGGGCGGGGCGGTGCCGATAGTGGCCTCATGGCAGGCCTCGGCTTGCCGCCTCGATCCACACATCCATGGTGCAAGACCCTTTCGCGAACGCAGCTCAGGCCAGGCTGGACGCCAGCCGCGCCGCCGCCTTGCTCGACCAGGCCCAGGTGGGGCTGGTCGTGG
>NZ_VIDT01000685.1 GCF_006519715.1 Ideonella azotifigens | reverse complement strand
GACGGTCTGCGCCTGGCGGGCCGGCCGCAGCTGTTGGACGCCGAAACCGGCTGGCGCTTCGTGCCTGCGCAGCCATGGGTGGCCGGGCGCCACAGCCTGATGGTCCACCCCGACCTGGAAGACGCCGCCGGCAACCGGGCCTGCGCCCTGTTCGAGATGCGCGGCAACAGCCACCAGGCGTGTGGCGAGGGCCAGGCCTTGCCGTTTGAAGTGAAGCCTTGAATCTCGTCGACCACCGCGCGTGAATTGCAGTGAATTCACAGCGATTCACTGGTGCGGCCGGGTCGCTCCCAACACCATGCATCACCTCGTTCCTCAACCCCGTTGCTCGCCCACGCGTGCGAGCCAAAAGGAGAAACAAGATGGATCGTCTATCAGGCAAGGTCGCACTGGTCACCGGCGCGAGTTCCGGCATCGGCCATGCCAGCGCGCTGCTGTTTGCTGCCGAAGGTGCCAAGGTGGTGGTCACCGCCCGCCGCGCGCACGAGCTGGACCAGTTGGTCGACGCCATCCGCGACCGCGGCGGCGACGCGGTCGCGCTGGCCGGGGATGTGCGTTCGGAGGCACATGCCAAGGCGCTGGTGGCGCTGGCGGTGGCGCGGTATGGTCGGCTGGACATCGCTTTCAACAACGCCGGCACGCTGGGCGAGGGCGGGCCGAGCACGGAGGTGTCAGAAGCGGGTTGGTCAGACACGCTGGCCATCAACCTGACCGGCGCTTTCCTCGGCGCCAAGCACCAGATCGCGCAAATGCTGCGCAACGGCGGCGGCTCGGTGATCTTCACGTCGACCTTCGTCGGCCACACCTTTGCCTTCCCGGGCGTGGCCGCCTATGCCGCGAGCAAGTCAGGGCTGATCGGCCTCACGCAGGCGCTGGCCGCCGAGTTCGGGCCGCGCGGCGTGCGCGTGAATGCGGTGCTGCCCGGTGCGGTGGACACCGACATGTACCGCAGCATGAACAACACCGAGCAGGCCCAGGCTTTCGTGACGCAGCTGCATGCGCTCAAGCGCGTGGCCACGCCGGAGGAACTCGCGCGCTCGGTCCTCTACCTCGCGTCCGACGACGCCGCGTTTGTCACCGGTACCGCCTCTCTGGTGGACGGCGGCGCTTCCATCACCCGCACCTGAAGCCTGGCTCGGTCCACTGGCTGATGGATGCAGCGACAGGATGCAGCGACAGTGCCGGCAGTCAATGTCGTGCAGGACTTCCTTGCCCGGTGACGGCGGAAGTCAGATTGCGTGGCTCAGGCTTCGCGTGGCCGAGGCCGCAGGCTGCGGGCGATGCGCCGGTGACGGTTCGGTCCGCACGCCGGTGGCGGGCGACGATGGTGCTTGCGAACCGATCAGCCCGCGCCGCATCGCGACGTTGGCCGCTTCGGTGCGGCTCTTCGCGTCCAGCTTGTTCAGGATGCTCTTGACGTGGGCCTTCACGGTGCCGCCGGACAGGCTCAGCGCATTGGCGATGGACTTGTTCGAGTCGCCTTGCGCGAGCAACTGCAAGACCTCGCTCTCGCGGCCGGTCAGCGCCTGGTAGCTCATGCTCTCAGCCACCAGGCTGGCCGCCGCCGGGCACAGGTGGCGCTGGCCGCGGCTGACGGCCAGCACGATCTCCTGCAGCTGGGAAATGCCGCAGTCCAGCAGCGCGTAGCCATGAGCCCCGTGGCGCAGCGCGGCCTGCACGTCCTGCGGCTGCACCTGGGTGCTGACGACCAGCACGCGCACGCTGTTGCCCCAGCCGTGCGCATGCTCACGCCGCTGGGCCAGCAGCAGGGCGGCGCTTGTCGGGTCGCAGACGGCAACGTCGGCCCGCGCACTCACGCAGGCTGCCAGCGGTGATGCCGTGGCGCCGACGATGTCCACCTCGCAGCTGGACTGGCCGCGCAATGCGGTGGCAATGCCCAGCGCGATCACGGCTTCGCTGTGGATCACGCTGACACGCACGGTGCCAGCCTCATGGGACATCCGCTCATATGACATCTGGGCCTCCTTTTGGGTGAGCTGATGCTAGGCCGCATCGTTTGCTTTGATCCAGCCCAGGTCCAGCGACGCCAGATTCACCCTTGTGGGTGAAGGCTGCGCGGCCGAACTGCGGCAAGCTGGACCACCGGCCGCACGCCTGTCTTTTCCAGCACCGCTCATCGTCTGACATGCCGTTTTCCTCGCCGCCGCCGTCGTGTGTTCCGCAAGCCTGTTTCGAGCAGGTGCTGCGTGGCCCCGGTGGCTGGCTGGTGGCGTTTTCGGTGCTGCTGCTGTTGATGGCCGGCTGCAGTTGCGCGCTGTTGCGCAGGCGTGCCCGCTCGCGACAGCAGGAGGCCGAGCGCGCCCGGCAGTTGCGCGAGCTGCAGGCCATGCAGTTGCATGACAGCCTGCTGCAAAGCACCCAGGGGCTGGTGCTGGCGGTCGAAGGCCTGGCGGCCACCTTGCCGGCCGACGGGCCGGTGCGCGCGGATTTTGAAACCCTGCTGACCCAGGCCGATGGCTGGCTGCTGGAGGCGCGCGACCGGGTCAGGACCTTGCCGGCCGCCGAGCTGGATGCCAGCGTGCTGTCGCAAGCCATCGCGGCCATCTGGGCCGAGCTGGCGGGGGGAGAATCGCAGGCTTTTGGGGTGCTGGTGCAGGGCCGGGCCCGGCCGCTGCGGCGGCTGGTCTACCACGAGGTCTGCAGCATCATCCGCGAAGCGCTGGCGCATGCGGTGGCCCACGCGGGGCTGCGTTCGGCGCTGGTGACCCTTCACTACAACGAACAGGTGTTCATCGTCGACATGCAGGACAACCGCCCCGACCACCCGACGCAAGGCCTGCCGGCCTCGGCGGCCATGCACGAGCGTGTGG
>NZ_VIDT01000684.1 GCF_006519715.1 Ideonella azotifigens | reverse complement strand
CGCTGGCGAAATGGACCAGGGTCCAGATCACCAGCGCGGTGCCGGCGCACAGCAGCAAGCCCAGTGCGAGCCGGCGCAGCAGCGGCTGCGAGACGCGGCCGGTTTCCTGCTGGCTGCTCAGGCCCAGGCGCTGGCGGCGGGCGATCAGGGCGGTGGTGTGGTGCATGTCAGGTCCCGCTCATGTGCCGATCCGCGACGTGACCAGCGCCATGTCCACCGCCAGCCGGTTGCACAGGTCAATCACTTTGACCACCGGCTCGTAGCTGGCCTGGCCGTCGCCCTTGATGGCCACGGTGATCTTCGGGTCCGCGGCCTTGGCTGCGGCGAGGCGTTGCTCGATCTCCTGCGCCGTGAGCGCCGCGCCATTGAGCAGCAGCGCGCCCTCGGCCGTGATCTGCACCACCAGCAGTTCGTGGTGCTCGCTGCTGGGCGTGTTCGACGGCTTGGGCAGCGTGATGGACAGGCCTTGCACCGAGGCGGTCGTCATCAGGATGAAGACCACCAGCAGCACATAGGCCAGGTCCAGCATCGGCGTGACGTTGATCGTGTCGTAGGGCTTGGTGTCGTTCTGGACTTGCATGGCGTGCGCTCCCGTTTGTTCACTGCGCTTCGCGCTGCGTCACCAGGCCAAGCTCGGTGATGTCCAGCTTCTTGGCCACTTCCAGCACCTCGGTCACCTTCTGGTACTGGGTGCGCGCATCGGCCTTGAGCACCACCGGCAAGGAGGGGTTGGCCGCCTTCATCGCCGAGAGGCGCTGAGACAGTTCCTCCAGCGTGACCGGGTACGCGTCCAGGTAGACCGCGCCTTCCTTGGTGATGGTCACCGCGCGCGTCTGCGGCTTGGCCAGCTGGTTGGCCGCCAGCGTGCGCGGCGAGTTGACCTTCACGCCTTGCACAGAGGCGGTCGTCAGGATGATGAAGGTGACCAGCAGCACATAGGCCAGGTCCAGCATCGGCGTGATGTTGATGTCGTCGTACGGCTCATTGCCGCTCTTCACGTCAGCTGACATGGCCTGTTAGTCGCTTATTGCGGACCATGCAGCTCGGCTGCGCGGGTCACGAACTCGTCGACAAAAATTTGCATGTCGGCCGAGATGGTCTTGATGCGCGAGGCCAGCCAGTTGTAGCCAAACAGCGCGGGGATCGCGACGCCCAGGCCGGCAACGGTGGCCAGCAGCGCGGCGGCAATGCCGGGGGCAATCGCGTTGACGTTGACGTCGCCGGCCGCGGCAATGGCGGCGAAGGTGATCATCACGCCGACCACGGTGCCGAGCAGGCCAAGGAACGGGCCGCCGGAGATGGCAATCGTCAGCAGCACCATGCGGGCGTTCAGCACGTGGTTCTCGCGCACCTGCACCGCGTCCATCGTCGCCTTGATCGAGTTCAGCGAGGCGCCGGTCAGCGTCTGCATGCCACGCTCGCGGCGCTTGGCGATCTCGGCCTCGCCGGTGGCATAGAGCCGGTACAGCGTGGAGTGCACGAACTCGCCCGCAGTCTTCAGGCCCTGGCCGGTGAAGTCGGCACGGAAGCGTTCCAGGAAACGCTCGTTGTCGCGGCCCACGCGCTGGACCAGCATGGCCTTGGTGACCATCACCGCAGCGGCGATGAAGAACATCACGATCAGCACGCCAATCACCGCCCAGGCGTCACCGGTTAGGTTCTTCAACAGGATGCCGAAGTAGCCGCCACCGCCGGACTCGCCACCGCCGTCGGCGCTTTCCTTCTGGCTCTTGATGAAGCTGCCGTCCATGCCTTGCGCCGCGGCGGCCAGTCTGACCCAGCCGGCGTCGCGTGCGGCCGGCAGGATCTGCAGTTCGTCCACCAGGCCCTTGTAGCCCTCGCCCAGCACCATGGCTGGCGTGGCTGCTGCGGGCAGCAAGGCATCGGCCTGGCCCACCGGCTTGCCGTTGATGTAGAGCTGGGCCTTGCCCTGCCCCACCGTGAGCACCACGTGCGACCAGGCCGAGCCGGGCAGCGCCGCGCCGCCCAGGCGCTCGTCGCCGATGCGGGCTTCGAGCTGGTCCAGCACGCGCATCAGCTTGACGGGGCCCAGCGCCAGCAGCGTCGAGGATTCGGTCGGCGCGTCGGGCTTGAGCCACAGCGCAATCGTCAGCCCGCCTTCGGGTGACAGCACCAGCCGCGCATTGGGGCCGAAGCTCAGCGGCGTGCCGGCCAGGCGCACCGCACCGCCGAGCAGGCCGTTGGGCTCGCGTTGCATCACGGTTGTGCTGACCGCGCTGCTGGTGGCGTCATGCGCAGGGCCGTCGGCCGGCTCGCTGAAGTGCAGCACCGCGGCATGGTCGGCCGCGAACAGGCCAGGCTTGGCTTCGGCCGTGGCCTTGTCGTTGCCGGCGTAGACGTGCAGCAGGTTCTTGTCGCTGCCCTGCGCCACGCTGGGCATGCGCACCCACAACACAGCCAGTTCGTTGATCGCGTCGAAACGCTCGATCTCGAACGGCAGTGGCGTCTTGTCGTCGGCGCCGACGACGCGCAGGTCCGCGCCGTCCGGCAGCGCCAGCGCGAAGTCGAAGTTGCCCGAGTGCAGGCGCACCGGCACCAGCACATCGGCCTGCGCATTGGGCAGCGCCAGGCCCTTGGCCGTCGTGTCCAGCTCGACGCGGGTGCGGGTGGTCCAGGCGTCGTTCCACCAGGCGTGGGCCGGCGTGGCGAGGACCGTGGACAGGGCCAGGGCAGTCAGCAGTTGGCGAATCATGGGTGGGTTTCTTTTCTTCGGATCGGAATGGAATCAGCCCTGGCCAAAGCCAAGGAACTCGAGCAGCAACTGGCGGCGCGCACGGCGCTTGCGGCGCCGCTCCTCTTCGTCGTCGCCG
>NZ_VIDT01000683.1 GCF_006519715.1 Ideonella azotifigens | reverse complement strand
TCTTGGGAAAGACGGCCACCACCTTGCCGAGCTCGGGCCTGTTGCGCGAGTCGTGCCGATGGACGGTTTCCACCTCGCGCAGGCCGAGTTGCAGCGGCTGAACCGCGCCGGCCGCAAGGGCGCGCCAGACACCTTCGATGCGGCAGGTTTTGTCGCGCTGCTGCAGCGGCTGCGCCAGCAGCGGCCTGGCGACGGCATCGTCTACGCGCCCGACTTTCGGCGCGAGATCGAGGAGCCGATTGCCGGTGCGCTACCGATTGCCGCCGACACGCCACTGCTGATCGTCGAGGGCAACTACCTGCTGCTGGACCAGGGCGACTGGGCCGGCGTACGCCCGCTGCTGGACGAATGCTGGCACGTGGCGGTCGAGCAGGACCAGCGCCTGGCCCAGCTCATTGCGCGCCACCAGCGCCATGGCCGCAGCGCTGAGGAAGCGCGGGCGTGGGCGCTGGGGAATGATGAGCCGAATGCGCGGTTGGTGGAGGCTGCGGGCGGCCGGGCGGACTGGCAGCTTGCTTGGCCGGCTGGATTTTAAGGTGCCTCATATTTCCCGTTCGGCTTTGGCCAACATGAGGGTTGGTGGTCACCAGTCCACCGGGTGTTCGGCGGAGTTCTGCCGCCCATGCTCGTGGGCAAGGCCAAGGCCTTGCGCGAGCGACTCGCATTCTTGCAGGCGCTTAGTCAGGGCATCGGAGATGACCACGGTGGATGACGCATGCTCGCCATAATTAGAGGCTCCTCAAATGTCAACCCTCGACATTGCAAGACTTGACACTCGACTGGCGCAGTTGGTCGCGACGGACCCATCGCAGTGTTTCGCGCATCTGGACTTGCAAAATTGACGGCCTCACCTCGACGACCATGCCACAGTTGGTCATGTCGCCGGCTTTTAAGCCCGATTGAAAGGCAGCCAAGGCACGCATTTCGCCTCGGTCCTTACGGTCGCGAGCAAGTGATTCTTCGCGAACAATCCGGTCTACTTCTGCTGCAGATGCGGCATAAGCTGCAGGACTTGTGTATCCGATCAGTTTCGACACCCCCCATTCAATGCCTGGAAATTCGCGGGCAGGAAGCGTAAAGCCTGGCCCATCGCACCGAATACCGGAGCGCCCAGCGGACGTACCATCAGTGATCCACGTGGCTCCCTGTACCGTTTCGAATGCCCACAGAGGGCCCTTGGAGTTCTGAACATCTCCAAGGATTCGCGGTGCAGCTTTCACTCCCGAAATCTCCTCGTCGGTTGCGGGCCTCATCAACAAGATGTCTCTTAGCCGTGGAACGGCAACCTTTCTTCCATCGGGAGAGAGTCCAGGCCGAACCGAAGTCTCTCCGGCAAAAATCTTCCCACTAACAGGCCCGGTGATGGTGCAAGCAGCCCCGGAAGCAGGAATCGCCATGAGCTGCACTTGACCCGAGTGTTCATTGACGAACTCAGCGACCCATCCGGAGACGGACTCGTCAGCCGAATTCGCGGCGGGATGAAGAAGAGCCGCCGCAATGGCGACGAGCAGGGATGAGAATTTCATCGGCACATCGAAAAGGTGGGTGGACTCTTTTCGGCATCTTTGCGACGAACTTAAGGCCGGACTAACTAAACCACCAGCGCGAGCCTTGAGATCGTCCGAGGCACCATCTCGGGAGCCCCCCGTCCAAGCCGTTGGCAGGCAGCCCAGTCGTTTGATCGAAGGCGCAGGACGGCCCCCGGTCCAATGCGAGTCCCGGGCCTTGCAGGCCTGCGCCTACGCCACTGCGGCCGGTGAGCCGATACGCGTCACCACCCAGGCGCGGCACCCTGACGGTCTTGCGTGCCCGCCCCGGGCGCGCCCCAGCCAAGGGACGCACAACGATGACCTCCGACACTCATTCCCGCGAAAAACTCTGGTCGCTGATCAAGGGCACCAAGTTCGGCCTGTTCACCACCCGCCACGCCAACGGCCACCTGCACAGCCGGCCGATGACCACGCAGAACAAGACGATCGACGAAGACGATCGGCTGTGGTTCTTCATGTCGCGCAGCGGTGACTCGGTCAGCGACCTGCTGGCCGACCCGCAGGTCAACATCGGCTATGCCAACCCGAGCGATGACAGCTACGTCTCGGTCTCCGGCATTGCCAGCGTGAGCACGGACCAAGCCAAGAAGCGCGAGTTGTGGTCCAAGCTGAACGACGCCTACTTCAAGGGCGGCGTGGACGACCCGGACGCCGCGCTGGTCGAAGTCCGCATCTCGCATGCCCACTACTGGGACGTGGACGACAGCAAGATCGTGCAGCTCTACAAGATGGCCAAGGCGGCCGTGACTGGCGAGCAGCCGAAGCTGGGCAAGGATGCCGAAGTTCGGATGAACTGAGCATTGATCACGAAGCCCTTCGACAGGCTCAGGGCGAACGGAAGGGTTTTGGCACGGGTCATGGACTCTTCGACAGGCTCGGGGCGAACGGAGTGTGGGCTCAGGGTGAACGGCGTGTGGGCTCAGCCCGAGCACAAACTCCCGTTCGGGCTGAGCCTGTCGAAGCCTCCTGATGAGGCACCTCAATCCTTGCGCCGAAACGCAATCCACGCGGCAATCAGCGTGCAGACCGTGACCACGGTGACGGTGATCGCAAAGCCGTGCGGGCTGTCGGACAGCGGCATGCCGCCAACATTCATGCCGAAGAAGCCGGTGGTGATGTTGATCGGCAGCGCCAGCACCGTGACCATGGTCAGCGTGAACAGCGTCTGGCTGGTGCGCTCGTCGACCAGCGCTGCCATTTCTTCCTGCAGAAGCTTGATGCGCTCCTGCAGCGCCGCCGCGTCGCGGATCACCAGCGAGAACTCCTCCGTCGACTGGCGCAGCTCCTCCAGGTCGTCCTGCGCGATCCAGCGCGGC
>NZ_VIDT01000682.1 GCF_006519715.1 Ideonella azotifigens | reverse complement strand
CGGCGTCGTCCAGGCGCACCGTGAACACCGCCAGCCGGTCCTCGTGGTAGGCCTTGATGTAAAGCTCCTGCGGGTCCTGCCCGAAGCCCATCGGCCAGACGCGGTCCTTCATTTCAGTGCTGCGCCACAGCGTGCGCCAGCGCTTGCCGTCCGGGTCGCAGGCACGGACCTCGATCACGCCATCGTCTTCCTGCAGGCCCACCCGCACGCGGCCCTGGGCGTCGCTGAGCCAGCGCATCACCAGCCGCTCAGGCCCCTTCACCATCACGCGCTCGCCGGTGTTCACGTCCACCTTGTAGACCGCCGGGTTGACCGAGCCCGGCCCGTTGAGCTGCAGCAGCACGTGCTGGCCGTCCTGCGGCAGCCAGTCGAGCACGCGGTCCTGGAATTGCTGCGAAGGCGCGTTGCCCAAAATGCTGCCGGAGGGCACCGGGTTGCGCACCAGGTTCACCGAGCCGCTGCCATCGACCTTGACCGACAGCAAGCGTGTCTCGACGGTGGCCACGAAATCGCGCCGCGAGGCAAAGCGCACGCTGGCCAGCACCCGCTCGTTGTTGACCCAGTGAATCCAGTTGAACGAGAACTCCTGGTTGTCGGTCGTCAACAGCGCGCGCGGCTTGTTGCCGGTCACCGGACGGGTCATCAGCACCGTCTTGCCGCCGGTGTTCATCAGCGCCGCGATTTGCTGCCCGTCCGGCGACAGTCTCACGTCCGACAACAGCGGCAGGCTGGCGAAACTTGTCAGCGGCTGCCGGTCAACCTTGGCCGCAATCGGCGGGCTTTCAGCCGCTGCGGCAACGGTGGAGAAAAGGGCGACCCAGGCGAGGGTCACGGAGGCAGCTGCAATGTGCAGCACGCGGCCAGCATGCCAACGCGGCAGCGGCTTGGAATGTTCGAATCGCATCGATGAAGCAGGGAAGCCAGTCGTCAGCCGGCGATTGTCGGGGCCGGACTGCGTGCACCCACATCCTCGACCGTCCTCACCCATACCGATGAATCACCCGGTACCCTTGGTTGGACTCCATCAGCACGTAACCTTCGCTGCGCCAGGTCAGCGGGCCGTCGACCTGGGCGCCGGGGGCGGCCATGCGGGTGCGGGCGACCGTGACGTGGGGTTGGTAGGTGCGGGGTTCCAGCGCGAAGCCGGCCTGGGTTGCGGCGGTGGCGAGGGCGGCGTGCAGGACCTGCAGTTCTTCCGGGATGCTGGTGGGCGCCAGCACGGCGACGCCGGCGCGGGGCCAGGTTTCGACGTGGGTCAGTGACAGCTCCAACTGCAGGCGCGGGGCGGGCACGTTGAGCTGCGGGACCAGGTCGCCCACCGTGGCGCGGGGCACGGCGCCGAGGAAAAGCAGCGTGATGTGCAGGTCGTCGCGGCGGTAGATGCGCGCGTCTTCGGGCCAGGTGCAGCGGCGCTGCCAGGCCACGATGGCGCGGGTGGTGTCTTCGTCAGGCACCAGGGCCAGGAAGAGGCGGGCGTCGGGCATGTTCGGGGGCGTGTGTCAGCGCTTCAGGAAGTCAATGCCGCCGGGGCGGTCCGCGAGATGCAGCCGGGTCTCCAGCGGCGGGCTCTCGGCCAGCATGCGGCCCTGGCGCCACACGCCCAGGCGGTGCGCGCGCAGCCGGATGGCCTCGACGGGATCTTGCGCCTGCAGCAGCACGAAGCTGGCTTCGCGGCCGACGGCGAGGCCGAAACTCTCTTCCAGCCCCAGCAGGCGCGCCGGGTTCGTCGTCACCGCTTCGAAGCATTGGCGCATCGCCGCCTGGCTGGTCATCTGCGCCACGTGCAGGCCCATGTGGGCGACCTCCAGCATGTCGCCACTGCCCAGGCTGTACCAGGGGTCCATCACGCAGTCGTGGCCGAAGGCGACGGTGAGGCCGGCGGCCATCAGTTCGGGCACGCGGGTCATGCCGCGGCGCTTGGGGTAGCTGTCGTGCCGGCCCTGCAGCGTGATGTTGATCAGCGGGTTGGCGACCACGCCGAGTTGCGCCTCGGCCATCAGCGGGATCAGCTTGGAGACGTAGTAGTTGTCCATGCTGTGCATGGAGGTCAGGTGCGAGCCGGTGACGCGGCCGTGCAGGCCCAGGCGGTGGGTCTCGAAGGCCAGGGTTTCGACGTGGCGCGACAGCGGGTCGTCGCTCTCGTCGCAGTGCATGTCCACGCGCTTGCCCAGCTCCGCGGCCAGTTCGCAAAGCCGCTTCACGCTCAAGGCGCCCTGTTCGGCCGTGCGCTCGAAATGCGGAATGCCACCGACCACGTCCACGCCGCGGCGCAGCGCCTCCTTCAGCAGGTCCATCGCGCCCGGCGCGCGCAGCACGCCGTCCTGCGGGAAGGCGACCAGCTGCAGGTCCAGGTAGGGCGACACGCGGCGCTTGACCTCCAGCAGCGCGTCCACCGCCAGCAGCCGCGGGTCGCACACGTCCACATGCGTGCGGATCGCCAGCAGGCCCTTGGCGACCGCCCAGTCGCAATAGGCCAGCGCGCGTTCGACCAGCGCCTCCTGCGTCAGATCGGGTTTCAGTTCGCCCCACAGCGCGATGCCTTCCAGCAGCGTGCCGCTCTGGTTGACGCGGGGCAGGCCGTAGCTGAGCGTCGCGTCCATGTGGAAATGGGCGTCGACAAACGGCGCGCTGAGCAGCATGCCCTGCGCGTCGACCGTCTGGGCCGCGGGGGCGTGGTCGGGCGTCAGGTGCGGGCCGATGTCGGCGATCAGGCCGTCCTGCACGGCCACGCCAATTTGGCGGCGGCCGTCGGGCAGGGTGGCGTCGTGGATCAGCAGGTCGAGCATGGGGAAAGGTTATCGCAGTTCGGTGGCCGGGCTGGCGGCGGGCCTGTCACCCGTTCGGGCCAAAGACGCGAGTCAACAAC
>NZ_VIDT01000681.1 GCF_006519715.1 Ideonella azotifigens | reverse complement strand
ACGCGCAGGACATGCCAGGCCAGAGCCTGGCCGAGGCCGATGTGGTGGTGCTGGCTGGCGCGGCAGATGCGCTGCCACTGCTGGCGCCGTGGACCGATCACACGAGCTGGACCTTGAACCGCCGCCGCGGCCAGGTCACGCAGCTGGACCGCCAGCAGGCTGCTGCACTGGGCCTTGCAGCGCCAGCCCATCCGGTGGCCAGCGGTGCGTATTTGCTGGACCTCGGGCCGAACGGCCTGCTGTGCGGCGCCACCAACCAGCTGAGCGACGACGCAGACCGTGACGCCTCACCGCGTGCGGTGGATCATCTGGCGAACCTGGCCCAGCTGGACCGACTTTTGGGCCGCGAAGCGTCGGACACGGAAGTGGCCATGCGCGAACAGATGGCGCCGACGCTGGGAGGTCGCGTGGGTTGGCGGCTGACTGCGGATGACCGCATGCCTGTGACCGGTCCGGTGCCGCTGCCAGCCGAGCTGCTCGTCGGCCATCGCCGGCTGGAGCAACCCCGGCAGGTGCCCCGGGTGCCGGGGCTTTACCTGCTGACCGCGCTGGGTTCGCGCGGCATCACCTTGTCGCCGCTGCTGGGCGAGGTGCTGGCTGCGTGGATCACCGGCGCACCGGTGCCACTGTCGTCCAGCCTGCTGGATGCGATAGACCCGGCGCGCTTCGTGGCGCGGGCCGCAAGGCGCGGCGGCTGAAGGCAGAGCGAGTCGCCCTGCCTGGCTGTTCAAGCGGCGGGTGAGCCACCTTCCGCGGCGGGTGCGCCGCCTTCTGCGGGTCCACCCTCGGCGCCGGCCTCCGCCTCGCCGTCTTCAGGTTCCGGCGGCAGCCCCAGGGCCTTGCGCTGGGCTTTCTCTTCCTTCTTGCGCTTCTTCGCAAGTTCACGTTGGCGCTTTTCGTAGGAATAGTTCGGAGTGGCCATCAGTGAATCCTTTGATCTGAGAAAAACGCCCGCACGGTGGGATCGTGCGAACGGTGTCGGCCCGACGATACACCCACGGCCTGAAAACGCCGGAATGCACGGGCCCTGCAAGCCCGGGTTTGCTGGGCCGAAGACGTTCAGAACTGCAGCGTGCGCACACCTTCTGGCGTGCCCAGCAGGCAGACTGCGGCCTTGTGGCGCGCGAAGATGCCCACGGTCACGACGCCCGGCCACAGCGTGGCCTCGGCTTCCATCGCCAGCGGCTCGCGGATCTGCAGGCCGCGCACGTCCAGGATCAGGTTGCCGTTGTCGGTCAACACACCTTCGCGCACCGTCGCCTGCCCGCCGTAGGCCTTGGCAAAGCGGCGAGCGACCTGGGCGGCGGCCATCGGAATGACCTCGACCGGCAGCGGGAAGCGTCCCAGCACGTCAACCAGCTTGGATGCGTCGGCGATGCAGATGAAGCGCTCGGCCAGGTCGGCCACGATCTTCTCGCGCGTCAGCGCCGCACCGCCACCCTTGATCATGTTGCCTTGCGGGTCGATTTCGTCCGCACCGTCGATGTAGACCGGCAGCGATTCGACCTCGCTGGCTTCCAGCACCGGGATGCCATGCGCCAGCAGCCGCTCGGTGCTCTTGACCGAGCTGGACACCGCGCCGCGGATCTGGTCCTTCATCGTCGCCAGCGCGTCGATGAAACAGTTCACGGTGGAGCCGGTGCCCACCCCAACGATGCTGCCAGGCACCACATAGGCCAAAGCGGCCTGGCCAACCAGGGCCTTCAATTCGTCTTGCGTCATAGGCGCGATTATCGCCGCCACCTCCAGGCAAGCCCCGAGGCGCGAGGAACCGCAGGGCCGCCCCAAGGTTCCTTGACCCCCACGGGGGGCGGGCTGGGCGCAGCCCGGCCCTGGGGGCGCCAAGAACACACCGTCTGAGACAATCGCGGCCCCGTTCACCGCATTGCCCGCCCTCGTCCATGGCCCTGATTCCCTACGCCCTGACCCGCCCGTTCCTGTTCGGCCTGGATCCGGAGTGCGCCCACGAACTGACGCTGGACAGCATTGCCAGGCTGCAGCACACCCCCGCGCGGCTGGCCTGGTCACAGCGCCGAGTGGCGGACCCGGTGACGGTTGCCGGGCTGCGCTTCCCGAACCGGCTGGGCCTGGCCGCAGGGCTGGACAAGAACGGCCGCTGCATCGATGGTTTTGGCGCAATGGGCTTCGGCTTCATCGAGGTCGGCACGGTGACGCCCAAGGCGCAGCCGGGCAACCCCAAGCCGCGCATGTTCCGCCTGCCCGAGCAGCAGGCGCTGATCAATCGGCTGGGCTTCAACAACGACGGCCTGGATGCCTTCATTGCCAATGTGCGCCGCGCCCACAGCTTCCGCGCCAGCGGCGGCGTGCTGGGCCTGAACATCGGCAAGAACGCCAGCACGCCGATCGAAAACGCGATCGACGACTACCTGATCGGCCTGGCCGGCGTCTACCCGCATGCCGACTACGTCACCGTCAACATCTCCAGCCCGAACACCAAGAACTTGCGTGCGCTGCAGAGCGACGAAGCGCTGGACGGCCTGCTGGGCGCGCTGGTGGCGCGCCAGGCCGAACTGGCCACGCAGCATGGCCGGCGCGTGCCGGTGTTCCTGAAGATCGCGCCGGACCTGGACGAAACGCAGATCCGCGTGATTGCCGCGACGCTGAAGAAGCACGGCATGGACGGCGTGATCGCCACCAACACCACGCTGAGCCGCGACGCGGTCAAGGGCCTGCGCCACGCCGAGGAAACCGGTGGCCTTTCGGGCACGCCGGTGCGCGAGATGAGCAACCAGGTGATCCGCGCGCTGCGCAGCGAACTCGGCGCCGGCTTCCCCATCATCGGCGCCGGCGGCGTGATGAGCGGCGAGGACGCCCGCGCCAAGCTGGCCGCCGGTGCCGACCTGGTG
>NZ_VIDT01000680.1 GCF_006519715.1 Ideonella azotifigens | reverse complement strand
GCTGGGCGCTGTGGCGCTGAAGCAGGCGGTGGGTGACTGAAACCCGGGCCGGGCGATGGATCAGGCGCCGCGGGTCGGGCCGGCCAGCGCTTCGGCCAACAGGTCCAGCCGGTCCTGGCCCCAGAAGATCTCGCCGTCCAGCACATAGCTGGGCGCACCGAACACCTGGGCCTCGATGGCCTCGCGGCTGTAGCGCTCGTAGACGGCGGCCACTTCCGGCGTGGTCGATTCGGCCAGGCGTTCGGCCGGCAGTTCGCACTCGGCCAGCACGGTGGCCAGAGTGGCCGGGTCGGCGATGTTGCGCTCCTGCACCCACACGGCAGTCAGCAGCGCCGCACTGAGGCGAAGCGCCGCTTCGGTGCCGTCCTTCAGGTCGACCGCGATGATCAGCAGCGAAGCCGGGCCGGTGGCCACCGGGAAGAACTTCGGCTCGATGTTCATCGGCAGCCCCAGGCTCTTCGAGATGCGGCGCAGCTCCACCAGCCGGTAGGCCTGGCGCTGCGGCGCACGCTGGGCCAGCGGCAGGCCGCCGGAAACCGGGAAGACCTTGCCCAGGTCGATGGGTCGCACGCGGATGCTGGCGCCGACTTCGCGGGCCAGCTTGACGAAGCGTTCGTGCCCCAGGTAGGTCCAGGGGCTGTGCGGGGCGAGGTGGTAGTCGATGACGCGGCTCAAGAACGGCTCCATGCGCAAGTGGGTGCGAGGAATTTCGCACCGTCCGGTTTATAGGCCAAGTCGCCGAACCGTTCGCACACAAAACGCGCTTCAGGCCTCCCGCCACATGCGCAGGCTGCGTCCTTCGTCCTCCTCGCCCGTCACACGAAAACCCAGGCGCTCGTACAGGCGGCGCGCCGGGTTGTTGACGAGCACCGAAAGCAGCATGGGCCGGCCCTGCGCCGAGGCCTGCGCGCACAGCGCGCCCAACAATGCGCTGGCCAGGCCACGGCCCTGGTGGGCGGGCAGCAGCTGAACCTGCACGATGTGCCAGGCCTCGGGCTCGTCGCGCCACTTCAGCATGCCGGCCGGCTCGCCCTTCCACAGCAGCAGCTGGATGTCCTCGAAGTACAGCAGCACCCGTGCCAGCGCGTCTTCGGCCGTTGGCTGGTAGCCCGCGCCGCGCAGCCGTTCCGTCATCGTCTGCTCGCGAAGGGCCAGCAGGAAGGGCAGGTCGGCATCGGTGGCGGGCCGCAGCGTCAGCCCGGTGGGCAGCGGCGAGATCGAAGGCAGGCGCATGACCGCCAGCATAGCCAGCGCCGGCCGTTGGCGCGCCACAACGCAGAAGGCCTCTCCCGCTTGCGCACCCGCGGCGAGTGCCTTCATCATTCGCACCCCATTGCTGGAAGCGCCCACGACAGCGCCCGCATCACGGAGATCCCCTATGTCCTCCTTGTTCATTTCGACCATCGACTGAACACGGTTCCCGCGCCCCGGCTGAACCGTGTCTGTTTTTCAGATTCGGCCTCAGACCGCGTGGCAAGCAAGCCCCGCCGCCATTGAGCCGGGGCATTGCTTTTCGGAAACCGCAATGAGTGCACAACTCCGTTCCCGCGCCCTCGAGGAGGGGCGGGTCAAGGCCCTGCGCCGCATGAAACAGCCGATGACGCTGGTGCTCGAAACGAGCCCTGGCGCGCGCGACCCCGTGGCGCGTGCCCTCGGCCAGCGTGGCTTGCGTGGCGCAGGCCAACACATCCAAAGCCGCGGCGCCCAGCGCCGTGCAGACCGCGTGGCGCTGCAGGCGCTGCTGCGAAGAGAGGATTGGGATGAATGATCCCCAGCAACTGCGCGACCAGCTGGCGCAAAAAAACCAACAGCTGCAGAACGTCGCCGCCCAGCTCAAGACAGAGCTGTTCGGCATCGACGCCATCATCGACCGCGTCATCGATTCGGTGCGCGCCTGGTACCTGCTGCCCGAGCTCGTCTCGCGGCCCGTCATCGTCTGCCTCTGGGGCCTGACCGGCACCGGCAAGACCCAGTTGGTGCGCCGCCTGGCGCAACTGCTGGGCTTCTACGACCGCTTCGTCGAAGTGCAGATGGACGGCTTCTCCAACGGTGCAGGCTGGCGCGGCGCGCAGAGCATCTCGGGCATGCTGGGGCAGTCCGGCGTGCGCGAGGGCGAGCCGGGCATCCTCGCGCTGGACGAGTTCCAGCGCTTCCGCACCATCGACAACAAGCGCGCCGAGGTGCGCGTCGAGCGCTACCAGGATGTCTGGGCGCTGCTGTCAGACGGCAGGCTGCCGCCGTCGCTCTCGCTGCTGGGCGACATCGAGTCGTCCCTTGCCGAGGCCGCGTTCGATGCCGAACGCGCCGAGGCCAGCGAGGCTCAGCGGCGCTTCAAGCTGCGCAGCTGGGAGGCCAAGGAACTCAAGCGCAACATGAAGCTCGACGAGCCCTTGCTGCAGATCATGGCCTGGACGCCCGAGCAGGTGCAGCAGCGCCTGCGCGAGTTTCGCGACAGCGGCCAGCAGCAGTGGGAGACGGACTACAGCCGGCTGCTGGTCTTCGTCTGCGGCAACCTCGACGAGATGTACGAGGACCTGGCCACCAGCGTGGACGACTGCGACAGCGATGCCGACACCTTCCACGCCATCACCGGCAAGCTGAGCGTCATCGACGTGAAGCAGGCGCTCAACAAGCGCTTCAAGCCCGAGCAGGTGGCGCGACTGGGCAACGAGCATGTCATCTACCCCTCGCTGTCGCGCCGTGCGTACGAGCAGTTGATTGAGCAGAACTGCGCTCGCTATGCCCGCGATACGGCGGGCCGCTGCGGCCTGCATTTCGATCTGGCCACCAGCGTTCGCGAGCAGATCTACGCCAACGCCGTCTTCCCCGCGCAGGGCACCCGGCCGCTGTTCTCGTCGCTGCACGCCATCCTCGGCGCAGGCCT